>NZ_JAMYSN010000043.1:0-32070 GCF_040321955.1 Mesorhizobium sp. M0217
CACTCCTTCCAAGGCACCTTGCTCTCCTTGCAAAGGGCCGAAAGTGTAACCCATGTCTCCGGAATGAACTGTCACCCATCTCTCGGGAAGGGCACTGAACATCAAGGGCTTGACTTCCTGGCGCCGCACCGACGGATTCCTGATTTCGGCCTGCCGGCTGTGCCGGCAAGCCTGCGCAACCGAGTTATGAACTTTCGGGGCGCACGGTCTCCACGCGCAGCGAGCCGGCTGGAAGCGGCTGCAGCAGTTCGGCTTCCGGCTTCGTCAGACTGAGCCAAGCCGCCCAATCGCCGGGCCGAAGCACCACGACCTGCCGACTGTGATAGGGCGCAATATCCGGTCCAGGCTCGGTTGTCAGCATGGTGAAGGTTGGCGGCTTGTTGCCGGCAGCTTCACGCCAAAGCCCTGCGATGGCCATGAACGGCGAGCCGTTGAGCGTGAAGCGATGCTTTGCCTTCGGATACTTCGTGCCCGTGAACTCGAAGAAGGCGGATGCCGGTACGAGGCAGCGTTTGCTGCCGGCGAATTGCCGGCCTTCGGAGCGGAAGTTGAACACTGGTCCGCCTTTCGGGCCGGCCGGCGGAAATCCAAACGTCATCGACGTCAGTTCAACAACGCCAGTGTCGCCGGCGGCGCGCATGATCGGGGCTGGATCGTTGATATGGATGTCATCAACCCGCGGCAGGTCAAGTTCGGTCTGATGGGTCGGGATCTCGAGTGCCAGCGACTCCAGCATCCGGCAATATTCAGCCCAGAGAATATGCTGCTCATAGTCGTTGCACATGGAAGGCTCCCGACCGGTCTGCCAGTTTACCTCACGCCAAACAAAGAGGCGATGGACCGCTCAACCCTCGCGGTCGCGCTCGACCAGTATATCGGCCTCGATCGCCGCGTTGACGAAGGCGGCGCGGGCATAGCGCGCCTCTTGAAGGCCTTCCAGAACGCCGAGGCAGGCGTTGCGGGCGGCGACTTGATAGCCGCCTGTCTTCACGGGCCATCGGTTCATGAGGATGTCAGCGGCCTGCGCGACACGCTCCACCTTGTAGATCGTGTTTCTGGACCTGCCGAGCGCCACGCGAACCGGCTCATCGAAATGCTGATCTTGCATGCTTCCCCTCCCGAACGCGATCGCGAGTCAATTCGGGGGAGGCAAGTTCGGTTCCACGGGAGCGATTTGCCAACGCAATAAACCGCCTTCTGAAATCACTTTGCGCGCATCGGCCAAATGGCGGATTTGATTTGCTTGGTGATCGCCTCTCCCTGGGGCAAACTGCCTGCCGGGGCTGCAGGAGGAGAAATGCGAGCACGCGCAGCTACGATCGGCGATCTCGAAAGTGTCTTCCGTGATCTGTCCACGCGGATGTCGGACGAGTATGTGGCCGCCGGCAAGGACAGCAAGGTCGCCTACGACAATCTGATGATGAATTTGAAGGAAGGCCGAGCGCACGCGCTGGTCGAGGGCGACAAGACGGTGGCGATCGTCGCCTGGCACGAGAACAGCGACGCCGCCGACACGCTGTTTGCCGCGCAGGAGGGTTTCTTCAGCGCCGCGACGGTCCGCTTCTGCAGGCGCCACATCCGCCACATTCAGGCGCTGGCCGGCAACCTTCCCATCCACTCGCGCAGCTGGCTGCAGCGGGCCGACGTCGGCAAATGGTTCCGTGTCATCGGTTATGTCGAACGCGGCCGAGAGAACGGCGCCACTGTGTTCGAATTGCCGCCGGCACGGGGAGCGTCAGCTGCGCGGGCTGCCTAGGGCTGCGCACCCACGGATGCCATCACGGAAAAGCCCCCGCCAGGATGGCGATGGGCCAATATCGCCTGCAATGGGCTCATATCGGGGGCTCAGATATCGGGCTGATCCAGCGCCTCGAAAATCACCCGTTCCAGCGGACCGAGATCCTCTTCGATCTCGCTGACCTCAAGGCCTAAATGCCGAGCATCCAGGGCAGCTCGCGTGGTTAGGGTTCGAGCCGTTGCCTTGTCGGCAGGCAGTTCGCCCGGCAGGTGCTCGTGGATCCAGCCCTGCAGGAAATCAACGCCGCGCTCGCTCATCGATTTATCCCTTCGTTATCTGGGGGATCATTCCCCCAGAATGACCCCAGAAGCGACGATCTGAGCCGTCAGGCTGGTGAGCCTGCCTCGCTTCACGAGCGTCGGTTTTTGGTAGATTTTCTTCATGGCGGTGCCTTTCGCGACAAATCGCTCGTCGGCAACAACGTCCGTCGCGGGGCAGCGTTCCCTGGCCGGCTGTCAGGTCGCGCCAGGCACCCTCGGCCGCACCCCGCTTCAGGCGGTTCCCGGACCGCGGGCTGCGGATCGGCCCACCCAGATCCCGAAAAGTGGAATCCGGTTTTTCGGAAAAGATTATGCTCAAACAACAAGATAGGGCACCATCCCGATTTCCATCGGGATGGACCGGCTCTAGCCGCGAAAACGGTTTGCAAGGCGCTTCTTGAGCCTGCGCAGCGACAGGCTTCGCCTGAGGGAAAACCAGGCGATGCGCCGACGCACTTTGCGCATGGCATCGGCGTGGATTGCGTCAACGCTGCGGCTTCCGTCCCCAAGCTTAAGTGGCGGGGCGGATGATGCCGACCGGATGATGCCCTGCAGCGCCTTTGCGTGCAGATCGGCGTATCGGCCGTAATTGGCGCCCGCATCCCAGCCGGGAGGCCGCGCCAGGACGGTCGGGTTGTTGTTGATCTCGAAGGTCTGAATGCGGCCGTCGATCATGCCGTAGTCGATGCGGCCATAGTCGATCCCGGCTAGCGCGAACACCCCCTCGATCTCGGCCGCGTGCGGATTGTCAGCGACATAGGCGCGGCTTTCAGCCCTGTCCGCCTCAGTGAAGCGGGTGCTTGGAAACTTGATGTACCAGTTCTCGTTGATGAAGCAGTGCTGCGGATAAATGGTGGAACCGACCTTGTAGGCCGAATATTTGCGGAAGCGCCCATCGGCCGAGGGGGCGGCGCCATATTCGACGATCATCAGGTCCGGGTCATGCCGGATAGGCTCCGGCAGGGCGGCGATTGCCACTTCCAGCGCTTGCGCGCTGTCCAACAGTCCGGTCAGCGGCGGATCGTGCCGGCTTTCCCAGCGCACGAACACCGGAAAGCGCGAAATGGCTTGGCGCTGATCGAGGCGATGGACATCGAAACCGTTGAGGCTGACTCCCTTCAACCGCTTCAGCAGGTCAAAGCGGCCAAGCGCCTTGGCGGGGTTGTTCAGCAGGAGCAGGCCGGGATCCTGGGCAGCGACGCTGTCGAACAGGTCAGTCGCCGCCTGCATCTGAACCGGCGTGAGCCTTTCGAAATCGGTAAAAATGAACGTTCCCGGCGCGACCGAGCCAAGACTGCCGGTCTCTTCATAAGGGATTATCCGCAAGACATCGCCAAGCCCATGCGGGTAATAGCCAAGGAACACACCTATCGTGTAAGCGTGCTGGCGGGTACAAAGGTAATAGACCGGGCTGAAGCCCGCGGCAACGGTCATGGCCATGACCCGGCCCGCCGGTCATAGTTCGACGGGTGGTTGTGATTCAGGGTGAGGTAACCGGGGTTATTCA
The DNA here is from genome assembly GCF_040321955.1 of Mesorhizobium sp. M0217. NCBI lineage: Bacteria > Pseudomonadati > Pseudomonadota > Alphaproteobacteria > Hyphomicrobiales > Phyllobacteriaceae > Mesorhizobium > Mesorhizobium sp. M0217. Next base: position 3,566 of record NZ_JAMYSN010000043.1, read on the forward strand.
CAAGAAAATGCATGGAGAATTTCCATCGGCCGACCACAGCTGGCGGCAAGTACGCGCCGGTTGCTTCAATGGTTCTACAGACATCTACGCGATCTACGATGAGATGCGCCAGCAGGCGCCTGTTTGGCAGGCGCCGTGGGGCGACGTCTACGTAACGAAATACGATCTTGTTTCGGCCTGTCTTGTCAACCGGCAGCTGTCGCATGTCCCGCCGAGCGGCGAAGCCGATACCGGCCGATCAGCCATCAATGACTGGCTGATGTATCAGGAGGGACGGGCGCACGCCGCCATCCGGCAAGCCCTGCAGCAGCCCTTTGTGGGCAACGGCACGGCAGTGCTGGCGCCCGTGGTCGACGAGGCCATCGACCAGCTCGTTTCAAAGGCGGATCTGTCCGGCACGGTCGACGTCGTCGCCGCCTTCACGCGCGCGGTGCCGGAACGCATCATCGGCCGGCTGCTCGGCGTTCCAGCCGAAGACATGCCGACGCTGCGCGCCTGGTCGGCGTCGATCCGCACCATCCTCGACACCGGTTTCGATGACGCCTTCGGCTCGGCGCCGAACGCCGCCCACGAAATGTCAGCCTATTTCGCCGAGCTGTTGCGCAGCCACCTTGCCGGCGCCGTAATGCCGCCGTTGCTGGTCGGATTGCCGGCGCTGGTCGATGCCGTCGGGCTGACGGTTGCCGGCCGCAACATCGCCTTCCTGGCTTTCGCCGGGCACGAGACCACCGTGCATCTGCTTGGCAACATGCTGTTCCATCTCGCCCACGCGCCCGCCCAATGGGCTGCCTTGCGGGCCGATCCGCATCTAGTTGTCACTGCGGTTGCCGAGACCCTGCGGCTTGAAAGCCCGGTTCAGAAAATCTGCCGCTGGCCGCTGCAGCCTATCGAACTGAACAATCAGCCGATCGATAAGGAGCAGATGGTCGTCCTGCTCGTCGGCGCAGCCAATCGCGATCCGGCCCGGTTCAGCCAGGCCGAGCGCTTCGACATCAGCCGTTCGGGCAAGCAGAACCTCGCCTTCGGCCGCGGCGCCCATGTCTGCATCGGCAAGGCGCTTGCCGAAATGGAGGGAAAACGGCTGCTGGAGGCAGTGCTCCGTCGCTGGAGCAGCATCGAACCCGCCTCTGGACAGCCGACATGGATGGACAATTCGTCGATCCGCGGGCTGGAATCACTCGTCTTGCGGCTGGCTGCCTGACCGGCGCGGGGTCAAGCCCCGGTCGCCTCCAGCGCGGCGATGAGCTCACTGTCGGCCTGCCGCAACAGCACCGGCGCCTTCATCCCCGCAATGCTTATACCGCCTTTCAGGCGATGGCGTTTCAGCCGGCCATAGAGATCCTCGACCGGCGTCGCCTGGACAGGGCCAAGCTGGCCGATCCGGCGGGCATATTCGTATTGCGGGTTGGCGGCGAGTTCGGCATCGAGCTTTTCGTTACATGCCGCAGCGGCCGGTCCGGCTTCGAGGAAGAGACGGTAGTGCGGATGCGGCTCTGTTGCCGCAACGACCAGCGCATAGGCCTGCTGCTGGCCAAGCCCGATCTTACCGATGCAATGAGCGACGAATGCCTCGGTCAGCTTCTCGCCGCAGAGATCGGAGACCATGCCGGCGCGACCGACGAATTGCAGACGCGGCGTGTCGCCGTCGAAGCCGACGACCTTCACCATGTCCTGCGTGTCATAGCGATAAAGGCCGGAGCCGGTGGTGACGATCAGCCGATAGGCCTGGCCGATCTCCAGCCGCCAGGCAAAATGGCTGGTGCCGCCATCGTCGACAAATTCGAAGAAGCCGCTTCGCGCGGCAAGGATCGATCCGGGACCGTCGCCATAGGGAAATGAAACGGCGGCTTCCGTCGACATCAACCCTTTCGACTGGATGAAGGCGGCGGGGAACAGGGCCTGCAGTTCGGCGGCGAAACCTTTGCTCGATGCATCGGTCCAGCAGCTGACGGTGTCAAGCTGCGGCCAGATAACCGAGAGGTCGCCTTGTGGGTCACGGAGCGCTTTCTCCAGCGTTTCGATACGGGTGCGCACCGCGGCGGCGGGGTGCGTTGCCGTCAACATCGAAGTCAACTGGGGTAAGAGGATGCCGGCATCGCGCCGCATCGCGCGCAGGATTTCGGTGAAATAGGTAGGGCTCCACACCCAGACCAGGGCAAGATCCTCGCAGGCCAGAAGATGCAGGCAGGTCTGCCGCTGCCAGCTCTCGAAATCGGCGAGCAGCCGCAGCTCCATGGGCACGGCAGACAGGGCGATCAGGCTGTCGCGCAAGGCGCCGAAATAGGCGAAAGGCACGGGGCTGCCGACCCGGTGCACGCCGATGCGCTGATCCAGCGACCGGCCGACGGGGCTGAGCGCGAAATAACTGCGGCCTCGCGTGACGCCGGGCCGGCGGCGGATCAAGTCGGCAAGCCAGGGATAAAGGCAGTCGGTGAACGATCTCAACCCGGTGTCCGTATAGGGGATGTTCTTGGAGCCGCCCGAACTGCCGCCGGTCTGCTCGATGAACCGGATCGGCGCGGTTGTCAGCACCCCATCCTCGCCGCCGATCGCCCGGCCGATGTAAGGCTGGAGCGCGGCATAGTCGGCGATCGGCACCAGATCGCGAAACGCTTCCGCCGAACGGATTTCGGCGAACCGGCGGTCCTTGCCGAACGCGGTCGAACCATTGGCACTGATGAGACCAGCCAGGGTGCCGCGCTGGGCCGTTTCGACGCCGCTCAGCCCGGCGCGGAACCCGGCGTCGGTAGCCGCGGTGAGATCGGCAATCCGCGACCAGGCGTCAATGACCATCCGCCAGGCCTTCGGCAAAGCTGGTCGCCCCGTAGCGCTTCAGGTTGGCGATGTCGAATTCGGCCAGGCAGGCAAGCTCGACACCACGAAAATGCCAGGGATTGGCCTTGAGGAAGAAGGCCGCGTAGCGGTTGCGCGCGGCGGTTTCCTCGACGCCTGCCCATTCGTGCCGCAGATGCCCATGCGACTGGCCGAAATCGATCAGCCCGGTCTCGGGATTGAAATACTGTCCATAGCGCACTGCGGCGATCTCGTTGCGTATCCGCGCCAGACCGCTGGTATCTCGTCCGTCGATTGAGGGAAAGAAGTCGCGGAAAAAATTGGGCAGGATGCGGAACGTGCGGTGGCCCATCATGATGGAAAACCAGAACAGCCGGCCCTCGCCGATCCTTGCCTTGACGGCGCCGGCAGCGCGAAACCAGGCGCGCAGCAGCACCGGATCGCCCCAGCGTGAGGAATCCAGAACCGTGTCGCCGGAAAAGAGATAGTGAACCGTGTCGTCGGCAATCTCCTGGCTTCCGACGAAAATGGTCGAGAAGCCGATGATCTCGTGCCGGCGTCGGATAAGGACGACGACCTCTTTTTCAGCGAGATCGCGATCGAACCGGTCGCGATCGGCAGCATCGTAGTATTTCTCGTAAAGGCGGAACATCTCGTCACGATCGTCTTTGCTGAGATCGCGCACCGGCATCGTTCCGGATTCGGTCGAACCGGCGTCATGCGCCACGGTTTTCCCCCGTCAATCGATGCCATGCGTGCGACATACGGGACAAGGCAGCGACACTTCAACCGAAAAATGCCTTCGATCCACGGTAAATGATCCCACCAATTGTCGGTCGCGAGCTTGTTGCGTGATACCCAGCCCCAAGGCCGGGCGCTTGCGCGCCGGCAAATGACGGTGTTGATGCCGCGGCAGGTTGCGAAGCCAATGCGGGGCGTGGCATTTGTCGATGCCGATCATTGGGATGGCAAGCAGGACATGGCACGGCCACCAGACATCGCCCGACACCAGGCCGCCAAGGCAGGCGCTAGCCTGAACCGGGCGCTTTCCAAACTCGGCCTGTGTTCGCGCAAGCAGGCCGAGCTGCTGATAGCCGAAGGGCGCGTGCGGGTTGGCGGCAAGGTGGTGCGCGATCCGTCGCTGCGTGTCGATCTCGGCCGCGACCGCATCGCTGTCGACGGCGAGCAGATCGTCGGCAAGGCAAAAGTCTACCTGATGATCAATAAGCCGCGCGGACAGGTCACCACGCGCGATGACCCGCAGGATCGTGGCACCGTCTATGACTGCCTGGTGGAACTGGAGTTGCCTTTCGTGTCGCCGGTCGGCCGCCTCGACAAGGCCAGCGAAGGCCTGTTGCTGATGACCAACGACACGCGCTGGGCCAACCGCCTGCTCGATCCGGCCTCGCATGTCGCCAAGACCTATCATGTCCAGATCGGCACCGCGCCCGACGAAGCGATGCTGGCGCGCTTTCGCGACGGAGCGATCGTCGACGGCGAACTGCTGACCGCAAGTTCGATCGAACTGCTGCGCAGCGGCGGCCGCACTGCCTGGCTGGAAATCGTGCTCGACGAGGGCCGCAATCGCCAGATCCGCCGCCTGCTCGGGGCATTCGACATCGAGGTGCTGAGGCTGGTTCGGGTGGCGATCGGCGGTTTGCAGCTCGGCGAGCTCGCCAAGGGCAAGGCGCGGCATCTGACATCGGAGGAATTGGCGGTGCTCGCGCGTTAGGAGGCAGGCTTGCCCCGAAACCCTACTTCTGGTTCCACCTGCGTATCACCGGCTCGCTCAGATCGTGCTCATAGCCGAGGATGCTGAGGCTCGCGGTATCAAGCACGAAGTGCGCACCGCCTTCGGGTGGCAGACCGAGCCAGCGCGCGGCCAGCACGCGCAGGAAATGCGAGCTTGAAAACACCAGCACATTGCCCTCGATTGCCCGCAGCCCGGCGATGATCCTGTCGGCCCTGGCACCAACATCCGCTACCGACTCGCCGTCGGGACAGCCGTCACGGAACAATTGCCAGCCGGGGCGCTGCACAAGAATCTCCTTGGTCTTAACGCCCTCATAGGCGCCATAGTCCCATTCCTGCAGGTCGTCCTTCTTGACGGCAGCAGCGCCGAAGCCGGCAAGCGTGCAGGTGCTGAAGGATCGCTGCGACGGGCTCGACCACACCGCCTGGAAGGACAGATCCTTGAGCCGGTCCGCCACGCCGCGAGCTGCCGCCTCGCCCTTTGCCGTCAACGGTATGTCGGTGCGGCCGGTGTGTTTTCCCGAAGCGCTCCACTCCGTCTCGCCGTGACGGACGAGGTAGATTTCGGGGTACGGATTGCTCATGCGCCGGCCTTTCGGTTTTACGTCCGCACCCTACCCGGGAGGGCCCGGCCAGCGCCAGCCACGTGCAGGCGGAAAAGGAAAGGCCGCAACCGAATCGGCTGCGGCCTTGTGCTCAAACGTCAGTGCCCGGAGCGGTCAGGCGGGCTGCAGATCGCCCGACAGCGCCAGGTCAGCTTCCTCGGACAATGTGCCGGCCATGGCGGCGGCGAACTTGGTCTGGTCGAGTTCGCCTTCCCAGCGCGCCACAACAATCGTCGCCACTGCATTGCCGACGAAGTTGGTCAGCGCCCGGCATTCCGACATGAAGCGGTCGACCCCTAGGATCAGCGCCATGCCGGCAACGGGTACCGTAGGCACGACAGAGAGCGTGGCGGCCAGCGTGATAAAGCCGGCGCCGGTGATGCCGGCGGCACCCTTGGAGCTCAGCATGGCAACCAGCAGCAGCAGAATCTGGTCGCCATAGGTGAGCGGCGTATCGGTCGCCTGGGCGATGAACAGCGCCGCCAGCGTCATGTAGATGTTGGTGCCGTCGAGGTTGAAGGAATAGCCGGTCGGGATGACCAGGCCGACCACCGAGCGGTTGCAGCCGGCGCGCTCCATCTTGGCCATCAGGCCGGGAAGAGCGGCTTCCGAGGACGAGGTGCCGAGCACCAGCAGCAGCTCTTCCTTGATGTAGCGGATCAAGGCGAGGATCGAGAAGCCGTTGTACCAAGCGACAGCGCCGAGCACGACCAGCACGAAGAGCAGCGACGCCAGGTAGAAGGTGCCGATCAGAAAGGCGAGGTTGGCAATCGCGCCGATGCCGTATTTGCCGACGGTGAAGGCCATGGCGCCGAAGGCGCCGATGGGGGCGGCCTTCATCAGGATGGCGACCAGGCGGAAGATAGGCGAGGTCAGCGCCTGCAGGAAATCGACGACCGGGCGGCCGCGCTCGCCGACCAGAGCGAGAGAGATGCCGAACAGTACCGAGAAGAACAGCACTTGCAGAATGTCGCCTTGCGCGAAGGCGCCGGTGATGGTGTCGGGGATGATGTTGAGCAGGAAGCCGATGATGGTCGTGTCATGCGCCTTCTCGGTGAAGGTGGCGACCTTCGAGGGGTCGAGCGTCGCCGCATTGATGTGCATGCCGGCGCCCGGTTGGACGACGTTGGAGACGACCATGCCGACGACCAGCGCCAGGGTCGAAAAGACCAGGAAGTAGATCATCGCCTTGCCGGCGACACGGCCAACCTTTTTCAGGTCGGAGACGCCGGCAATGCCGGTGGTCACCGTCAGGAAGATGACCGGCGCGATCACCATCTTGACCAGCTTGATGAAGGCATCGCCGAGCGGCTTCAGCGAAGCACCGAGTTCGGGATAGAAATGACCGAGCAGCATGCCGGCGGCGATCGCCGTCAGGACCTGCACGTAGAGATGACGGTAAAAGGGTAGCTTGCCGCGCGGTTCGGCGGCAGCGAATGCTGGCTGCATGACGTCCTCCATGGCGCCCCGATCGAAAGCTCGACCTCCCGGGGCAGTTGTTTTCCGCAGCCTTGCGACTGCTGTATTGGCCACTGCAACTGCCGTGCCAGACTGTGCGGCATACCGCAGGCATCGATTTTGTTGAGATTTTTGTCGACCGAGCTGGTGCGCCGCAACCGCAAGTGCGGACATCCGCATGATCGAATTGTGCTTTGTGCGAAATCATGCACAAATAGGGAATGCTGCAACGCCCTGCCGCGGTCCTGTCGCAGACGCCCGAGCAACTCGGCAAACGCGCGCGTCGCGCCTGGCTGCTGTTTGCGGCGATCGCGCTGGTGATCGTTGCCACGGCGCTCACCGGCGCCGGCCTCTACGCGCGCCGCGCCGAGGTCGCGGCACTGGCGGCGCAAGGCCGCACCGATGCCAATCTGAAGGTTGCGTTGCTGCGCGCCGTGCTGGAAAGCCCGCGGGCGCTGCCGCTGCTCTTGTCCGAGGACCAGCAGGTGCACGACGCCCTGCAGAACAAGGGCGCTGTCACGATCGACGTGCTCAACCGCAAGCTCGAAGGGCTGGTCTCCGGCACCAAGGCTTCGGTGCTTTACGTCACCGGCGTCGACGGGTTTGCGATCGCCTCCAGCAACTGGCGCGAAACAACCAGCTTCGTCGGCAACGACTATGGCTTCCGCGCCTATTTCTCCGGCGCCATGCAATCGGGAACGGCCGAATATTTTGCGCTGGGCAACACCAGCAAGCGCCCCGGCCTCTACATTTCGCGTCGCGTCGGCAATGCGGCGGCGCCGCTCGGCGTCGTCGTCGTCAAGATGGAATTCGACCAGCTTGAAGCCGACTGGCATGAGGCCAACCGGCCGGCCTATGTCAGCGACGACCACGGCGTCGTGCTGATCACCAGCGTGCCGTCCTGGCGCTTCATGACCACCGCGCCGCTGGCCGGCCCGGTGGCTGCCGCCATCCGGAGCAGCCAGCAATTCGGCAACGCGCCGCTGATTCCCTTGCCGATCACACGCCCCGAGGCATTGAGCCCTGACGTGTCGATGGTGCATGCGATAACACCGGGCGGCAGCGATGCCGAATATCTCAGGCTTTCGACACTGGTCCAATCGACGCCATGGCGGCTCGATTATCTCGTGCCGGTCGAAGCGCCGATCGCGGCTGCGGTGCGTGAGATGCGGCTGCTGGCGCTGGGCGTCGTGGTGCCGTTGCTGGCGCTGGCCGGCTATCTCCTGTGGCGCCGTCAGTCGGCGCAGATGCGCATCGCTGCCGAACAGGCAGCGCGCATCGAGCTCGAGCGCCGCGTCGTCGAGCGTACGCATGACCTCAGCCTGGCGCGCGACCGGCTGCAGGCCGAGATCACCGATCACCGCAGCACCGAAGCCAAACTGCAGGTCATGCAGCAGGAATTGGTGCAGGCCAACCGTCTTGCTACCCTCGGCCAGGTTGCCGCCGGGGTCGCGCATGAGATCAACCAGCCGGTGGCGACGATCCGCGCCTATGCCGACAATGCGCGTGTGTTCCTGGAGCGCAAGCAGACCGCCTCGGCCGAGGAGAACCTTGGCGCGATTGCCGCGCTGACCGAGCGCATCGGCGGCATCACCGAAGAGTTGAAGGTCTTTGCCCGCAAGGGGCGCACGGCAGCCGAACCGGTCGAACTGCGCGGCGTCATCGAGGGCGCCGTGGTGCTGCTCAGAAGCCGCTTTGCCGGCCGGCTGGACGCGCTCGATATCACACTGCCGCCGGTAACGCTCAAGGTGATGGGCAACCGTCTGCGGCTCGAACAGGTGCTGATCAACCTGTTCCAGAATGCGCTGGAAGCGCTGGACGGTCGCGACGGCGCCAGGGTGGAGGTTTCGGCCCAGCAGACGGCCGACGGCGTGGCGCTTGCCGTCGCCGACAATGGGCCGGGCATTTCGCCTGCCATCCTCAAGTCATTGTTCACGCCGTTCAACACCTCGAAGGAAAAAGGCCTCGGGCTCGGCCTCGTCATCTCGCAGGACATCGTCGCCGACTATGGCGGACGCATCGAGGTGGCGAGCGGCCAGGCCGGCACGCGCTTTACCATTCACCTCGCCAGGGCAGCATGATGGACACCGCACCGGTCGTATTGATCGACGACGACAGCGAATTGCTGAGGGCCACGCGGCAGACGCTGGAACTCGCTGGTTTTTCCGTCTCGGCCTTTGCGGTGGCGGCCGAGGCGCTGGCCGGGCTCGACGCCAATTTTCCCGGCGTGGTGGTGTCCGACATCCGCATGCCCGGCATTGACGGCCTGCAGCTCTTCGACCGCGTCTTGCAGCTTGATGCCGACATTCCGGTAATCCTGGTCACCGGACATGGCGACATCGCGGTTGCGGTCAAGGCGATCAAGGACGGCGCCTACGACTTCATCACCAAGCCGTTCGCCGCCGACCGGCTGGCGCAAAGTGTGGCGCGGGCGGCGGAAAAACGCCGACTGGTGATGGAGAACCGCGCGCTGCGCGAAAGCGCCGAACAGGCGCAGGACGGCCTGCCGCTGATCGGCCAGACGCCGGCGATGGAGCGGCTGCGCCGCACGCTGCGGCAGATCGCCGACACCGATGTCGACGTGCTGGTGACTGGCGAGACCGGCTCCGGCAAGGAGGTGGTGGCGAGCCTGCTGCACCGCTGGAGCCGCCGCGCCAAGGGCAATTTTGTGGCGCTGAATTGCGGCACGCTGCCGGATACGGTGATCGAAAGCGAACTGTTCGGCCATGAGGCCGGCGCCTTCACCGGCGCACAGAAGAAGCGCATCGGCCGCATCGAGCATTCGAGCGGCGGCACGCTGTTTCTCGACGAGATCGAAAGCATGCCGGCCTCCACCCAGGTGCAGATGCTGCGGGTGCTGGAAATGCGCGAGGTGACGCCGCTCGGCACCAATGAAATCCGGCCGGTCGACCTGCGCGTCGTCGCCGCCGCCAAGGTCGATCTCGGCGATGCCAGCCGGCGCGGCGCCTTCCGCGAGGATCTCTACTACCGGCTCAATGTGGTGACGATCTCGATCCCGCCGCTGCGCGAACGCCGCGACGACGTCGCCCTGCTGTTCTTCTACTTCGCAGAGCGTGCAGCCGCCCGCTTCCGCCGGCAAATGCCAGCCGTGCCTGCCTCAGTGCACCGCCATCTGAGCCAGCACGACTGGCCGGGCAATGTGCGTGAACTCGCGCATTTCGCCGAGCGTTTCGTGCTGGGACTCGAGGAAGCGGCGCAAGCGCCACCTTCCGCCCCGGCGGAGCCGGATGACGCCAGCTCACTGCCGGAACGGCTGGAACGCTATGAAGCCGATGTCATCCGCGAGGCGCTTGGCCGCAATGACGGCGATGTCCGGCGCACGATCGAAGCGCTCGGCATTCCGCGCAAGACCTTCTACGACAAGCTGCAGCGGCACGGCATCGTGCGCAGCGATTTTTCCAGGTAATTCATTTTCCAGGTATTCAGGCGTGTGGACCCGAAAGCAGGGTAGATTTTGTGAACCGGCGCAAAAAAACCGTGGCAAGTCGGCATCAGAAAGTGTTGAAGACCGCATCGGCGGCCTTCGGCACGGCGCGATCCGGTTGCGCTCGGCAGATGTTGATGATTTGTTGCCGGTCAGCGGAGAATGAATGATGCGAGAACCTGTCGGTCAAGATGAATATGGATCGACCAACCCGTTCGATCCGGACGATCTGACGAATTTGAACGCGATCGGCCCGGCCATGGGCGGCGGCAACGACTTCGAGAAATACGCCGTTGCCGTGATCATCGTCTTCGGCGCGCTGATCATTGGCGGGCTGATGGCCGCTTCCATGACCTTTGGTCACCGGAACGGCTTCCTGTTTGCGCTTGGCGGCGCAACCGCGGCCTGGATATCGGGCAATGCGCTGCTCCTCGACCGTCCCCGCATCTACGCGGCGTTCGTCGTGATCGCGGCGCTGATGCTCGTCGGGTCGACGCTTACGCTCGTCCTCTGATCAATCTCTTGTTTTGATCAGTAGCCAATCGCCTCGCCGGATGCGGCGCGGCTGTCGATGGCGCCGTTGTAGCGGGCGCCGCCGCCCTTCTCGATTTCCGCCAGGCTCTTGCCGCCGACAAGAATGCCGGCCGCCTGACCCCAGGTAGAATCCGCGAGATCGAGGTGGTAGCCCATGCCGGCCAGCAGTTTTTCAGTGTCGGGCGACAGGCCGAACGGTTCGACATAGATCGTGTCGGGCAGCCATTGATGGTGGATGCGCGATGCGTCGATCGCCTCCTGGATGTTCATGCCGTGGTCGATGACGTTGACGATGGCTTCCAGCGTGATGGTGATGATGCGCGAGCCGCCGGGGCTGCCGATAACCATGAACGGCTTGCCGTCCTTGGCGACGATGGTCGGGCTCATCGATGACAGCGGCGTCTTCTTCGGCTGGATGGCATTGGCCTCTCCCTGCACGAGACCGTAGAGGTTGGGCACGCCAGGCTTCTGGGTGAAATCATCCATCTCGTTGTTGAGCAGGATGCCGGTGCCGTCGGCGACCACGCCGGCGCCGAACGAACCGTTCAGCGTATAGGTGACCGCGACCGCATTGCCGTCATCGTCGATGATTGAATAGTGCGTCGTTTCCTTCGACTCGCCGAAGCCCTTCGGCATCAAATCCTGCGAGACGCCGGCGCGGAACGGGTCGATCTTGTCGCGGATCTCCTTGGCGTAACCCTTGTCGAGCAGTTTCGAGACCGGATTGTCGACGAAATCGGGATCGCCGAGCGCCGAGTTGCGGTCCACATAGGCGTAGCGCATCGCCTCGACCATGACATGCACGGTCTCGGCCGAGCGGGCGCCGAGATAAGACAGCGGGTAGCCCTCCAGCACGTTGAGGATTTCGCAGATGATGACGCCGCCGGAGCTTGGCGGCGGCGAGGACGTGATCTCATAGCCCCGATAGGTGCAGCTCACCGGTTGCAGCTCGCGTACCTTATATTGCTCGAAGTCTGAGTTGGCCAGAATGCCGCCCTTGGCGCCGCTCGCCTTGACGATGGCGTCGGCGATGGCGCCTTTGTAGAAGGCGTCGGCGCCTTTTTCGGAGATGGCGGCGAGCGAGGCTGCAAGATCGGGCTGGAGGAGACGCTCGCCGGCGCCATAGGGTTTGCCGTCCGGCTTCAGGAAGATGGCGGCGGCGGCAGGGTCCTTCGCCAGCCGTGCGGCATTGCTCGCGAATGAAGCAGCGTCGCCCTGGTCGAGGATGAAGCCATCCTTGGCATAGGCAATTGCCGGCGCCATCAAATCCTGGCGTGGCAGCGTGCCATATTTTTCACGAGCCATCTCGAACCCTGCCACGGAACCAGGTACGCCGACCGCGAGGTAGCCATCAAGGCTGGCGCCCTTCACCGGATTGCCGTCCTTGTCGAGATACATGGTCTTGGTTGCCGCCAGCGGCGCGCGCTCGCGGAAATCGAGGAAGGTCGATTTGCCGTCCTTGAAGCGGATGGTCATGAACCCGCCACCGCCGATATTGCCGGCATTAGGGTAGACGACGGCGAGCGCATAGCCGACGGCGACCGCCGCATCGACGGCATTGCCGCCCTTCTTCAGCACCTCGACGCCGGCTTCCGACGCCAGATGCTGGGCGGTGACGACCATGCCGTGCTCGCCCTTCGCCGGTTGAGGCGAGGCGGCATGGAGCGCGCCGGATGGCGCGAGCGCAATTGCGAGCGAAAGGGTGACGCCAATCAGCGTCCGGCGGGTCAAGGGCATGGCGGTGCTCCAAGTGCGGTGTGCCTAGAAGAGCTACATGGAGCGCCCGAGTCCATCATCAATATGAGCGAACACATATTGGTGTTCGCCTGCCGGCAGAGGCAAGCTAATCTCCCCCCCTGTGGTGGAGATTAGCCAATCTCAAACAATCCCGCCTGACCCGCCCATAACCGCCGGCCGTTCCGCCGCGACCTTCGCCCGGTAGCCCGCCGCGCGATATGCGGCGACTGGATCGATGGCGCCGCCTGTGTTCAGCCGCGCCATGGCAAGGATCGGCTCGACATCGGTGCGGTAGGCAGCTTTTAGCGTCTGCGTCGCCATCAGCGCATCATTGCCGTCTTGGAAACCCTCGAGCGCCTTGCGGTCGACCAGCAGCGCCTGCGCATAGGCGCGCTGCACCTCGACTGCCGACAGCATCAGGCTTTCGATCGGGTCGGTGACGTTGTGGCTCTGGTCGAGCATGTGAGCGGGATCGAAACCCTCGGCGCCGGAAAGCTCGGCATCAACCAGTTCGTTGAAGACCAGGAACAGCCGATAGGGATCGATCGAGCCGGCATCGAGATCGTCGTCGCCATACTTCGAATCGTTGAAATGGAAGCCGCCGAGCTTCTTGAACTGGATCAGCCGCGACACGATCATCTCGATGTTGACGTTGGGCGCATGGTGGCCCAGGTCGACCAGGCAGTAGGCCTTGTTGCCCAGCTCCTTGGATATGAGGTAGTTAGTGCCCCAGTCCTGCACGACCGTCGAATAGAAGGCCGGCTCGTACATTTTGTGTTCGGTGAACAGCTTCCAGTCGGCGGGCAGTCCGGCATAGATCTCCTTCATCGCGTCGAGATAGCGCTCGAAGACTTTGGCGAAATTGACTTGGCCGGGGAAATTCGAGCCGTCGCCGATCCACACCGTCAGCGCTTTGGAACCAAGCGTCTTGCCGATCTCGATGCATTCCAGATTGTGCTCGACTGCCTGCCGGCGCGTGCCGGCATCGGCATGCGACAGCGACCCGAACTTGTAGGACAGTTTTTGGTCCCTGGCATCCGAGAAGGTGTTGGAATTCATGGCGTCGAAGCCGAGGCCGAAGCGCGAGGCGGCCTGCTTCAGCCGGTTCGGATCGGCCTTGTCCCACGGGATGTGCAACGAGACGGTCGGTGTCGCCTGCGTCAGTTGGCTGATGACGGCGCAGTCCTCGATCTTGTCGAAAATGTCGCGCGGCTCGCCGGCGCCGGGAAAGCGGGCAAAGCGTGTGCCGCCGGTGCCGACGCCCCAGGACGGAATGGCGACGGCGAATTTCTCGACCTTGCCGCGGATGGCGTCGATGGCGATGCCGCGACGGTCGAGGCGTTCCCCGAGCGAGGCGTAGTCGCGTTCGAGGTCGGGTTTGCGGGCGGCGTTGCTCTTTTCGACAACGTCAGCGGAGATGATGAATTCCGACACTGCTATTCCTCCCAATATTTGCTGCATCGGCGCTGCCCCGCCTGCCAGGCATTTCTCCCCGTAGACGGCAGGGCTATTGCATAAAAATTCTTACGAGGAGGACCCCCACCCTAGCCCTCCCCACAAGGGGGAGGGGACGCTGCCGCGCGCCCTTGCTATTTCCGCCCTTGCATCCAGACCTCGATAATTTGCAGAGGTCAGCGCCAGCGGGTCTCCCTCCCCCCTGTGGGGAGGGATTAAGGGTGGGGGTAGGTGCCGGGCAAACATTTCAGACAATGTCATATGCGATTGCCCTGCCTTGGACGAGAAAAAGCCTAGCGCGTAAAGCTCTGCGCGTTGCCGGCGTCGACGTTGATGATGTTGCCGGTGGATTTGGCCGACATGTCGGACGCCAGGAAATAAATCGCTTCGGCAATGTCTTCCGGAAACACCGAGCGCTTCAGCATCGAGCGCGAGCGGTAGTGTTCTTCCAGATCGTCGGTCGACATCTTGTAGGCGGCGGCGCGCTGTTCCTTCCACTCGCCGGTCCAGATTTTCGAGCCGCGCAGCACGGCGTCCGGATTGACGACATTGACCCGGATCTGGGCTTCGGCGCCTTCCAGCGCCAGGCAGCGAGCGAGATGGATTTCGGCGGCCTTGGCGGTGCAATAGGCGGCGGCGTTGGGTGACGCGGCAAGGCCGTTCTTGGAGGCGACGAAGACGACATTGCCGCCGATCTTCTGGGCGCGAAACAGCCGGAAGGCTTCGCGCGAGACCAGGAAATAGCCGGTCGACAATATGTCCATGTTCTTGTTCCACAGCGCCAGCGTTGTCTCCTCGATCGGCGCCGAGGAGGCGAGGCCTGCGTTGGAGACGAGAATATCAATGCCGCCGAACTCGACGGCTGTCTGGGCGAAGCCGGAAATCACCTGCTCCTCCGCGGTGACGTTGATCAGCACCGGCCGGACGAAGTCCTTGCCATAGGCTTTCGCCAGTTCGTCGTTGGCGTTGGCAAGTGCGGTCTCGTCGATATCGGCCAGCACGACGCAGGCGCCTTCGCGCAACAGGCGATTGGCGGTGGCGCGGCCGATGCCGCCGGCGCCGCCGGTGACCAGCGCGATTTGGCCGGCGAGCGACTTCGGCTTCGGCATGCGCTGCAGCTTCAAATCCTCGAGCAGCCAGTATTCGATGTCGAAGGCCTCCTGCGCCGGCAGGCCGACATAGGACGAAACGGTCGAGGCCCCGCGCATGACATTGATGGCGTTGACGTAGAATTCGCCAGAGATGCGGGCGGTGGCCTTGTCGCCGGCGAAGGTGAACATGCCGACGCCGGGCATCAGGTAGACCACGGCGTTGGGGTCACGGATCGGGGGCGAGTCCGGATGCTTGCAGCTGTCGTAATAGGCCTGGTAGCCGACACGGTACTCAGCAATATCGTCGGCGAGGCGCGCAATCACGGCTTCGACGTCGGGCTTCGCTGGGTCGAACTCGATAACCAGCGGGCGGATTTTTGTGCGCAGGAAATGATCCGGGCATGAGGTGCCGAGCGCCGCCAGCGGGCGCAAATCCCTGGAGTTGACGAATTCGAGCACGGCGGCGGAATCGTCGAAATGGCCGAGCTTGTGGCTCTTCTCCGAAATCAGGCCGCGGATTCTCGGCATCAGTCTCGCCGCGATGGCGCGGCGCTCAGCGGCGTCTAGCGATTTGACGACTTCGCCGCCGAAGATGGCGAGACCCTCGGAGCGGCGCTCGAACCATTCGATCGCCTGGTTGATGACCGAGATCGTCGTCTCGTAGCACTCCTTGGGTATGTCGCCCCAGGTGAACAAGCCGTGGCTTTCGAGGATGACGCCCTTGGCCTCGGGGTGTTCGACGCAGAATTTCTCCAGCCAGAGGCCAAGTTCGAAGCCCGGCCGCTTCCACGGCAGCCAGCCGATGGCGTCACCGAATATCTCCTTGGTCAACGCCTTGGAATCCTTGGCCGCGGCAATCGCGATAATGGCATCGGGATGCATGTGATCGACGAACGGCTTCGGCACATAGGCGTGCAGCGGCGTGTCGATCGAGGCCGCGCGCGGGTTGAGGTTGAAGGTGCAGTGGGGAAGATAGCCCACCATCTCGTCCTCATGCGCGACGCCACGATAGAGGCCTTTCAGCGCCTGCAGTTTGTCCATGTAGAGCGTGGCGAAACCGTCCAGCTTGATCGAGGCGCTGTCGCCGCCCGAGCCCTTGACCCATAGCACTTCGACTTCGGCGCCGGAGAGCGGGTCCTTCTGCCGGATCTTGGACGAGGTGTTGCCGCCGCCATAATTGGTGACACGCTTGTCGGAGCCGAGCGTGTTGGAGCGATAGACCAGAAGCTCAGGCTCGCTCAGCCCCTTGGCTTTCGCATCGTCCCAAAGGTTGGCAAGGCGCGAGCCGGAGCGCTTGTCGAGCATGATTATCCTCCCTGGGACGCAAAAGGCGCGGTCCATTTTGCCGGAAATGTCTACGCAAGCATCTCGGTTGTCAATCATAAACGATCAAGATCGATCATATTGCACTGCACAATGAAATTATATGATCGGAAATGATTGACACTGCTTGTTTTCTAGTGCATCATGACCAGGCAGGGAGGAACCATGCACGAAAAAGAGCGCCACAGGATCATTCTGTCCGCCGTCCAGGAAAAGCCTGTGGTGACGGTGCAGGAGATGGTCGACCTGACGGACTCCTCCGAGGCGACGATCCGGCGCGATATCGCGGCTCTTCATGTGCAAAAGCGCCTGCGCCGCGTGCGCGGCGGCGCCGAAGCGATCTCGCCACCGCAGTTCATCGGCCTCGCCGGCCGGCCCTTTTCCGTCAACGAAACGCTTAATGCTTCGCAGAAGCGCGCGATTGCGCGCGAAGCGGTGGAGCTGTGCAAGGACGGCGAGCCGATCATCATCAATGGCGGCACCACCACCTTCCAGATGGTGCATTTCCTGACCGGACGCCGCATGCCGATCTTCACCAATTCGTTCCCCATCGCCGAGCATCTGCTCAAGCATTCGAAGAACACCGTCATGCTGTCGGGCGGCACCATCTACCGCGAGCAGAACATCATCCTCTCGCCCTTCGACAATGACGTGACGCGTAATTTCTACGCGCGCCGCATGTTCATGGGCGCTCAAGGGCTCGGGCCGCTTGGCCTGATGGAAGGCGACCCGCTGCTGATCCAGGCGGAGCAGAAACTGATCGACCAGGCCGACGAACTGGTGGTGCTGGTCGACTCATCGAAATTCCGCCAGCGCTCGAGCCTGATCCTGTGCGGGCTCAAGCGCATCGCCACCGTCATCACCGATGACGGCATCGAGGATCGCGAAGCCAACATGCTGGAGGCCGCGGGTGTGACGCTGATCGTCGCCCGCAAGTCGGCAAAGGAAGAATCCTCGCTGCAGGCCTGAGGCCAACCGCAGCGACGATGGAATGCAACGCTCAAGGGAGGAAATACGATGAGCTTTCTGAAGAAATTGATGGTGACGGCCGCGTTCTCGGCCGCCATGTTCGTGAATGCCGCCTATGCCGAGAACGTCAAGATCGCGCTGGTGGTGAAGTCGCTCGGCAACGGCTTCTTCGACGCCGCCAACAAGGGCGCCGAAGAGGCGGCCAAGGAACTCGGCGATGTCGATATCATCTACACCGGCCCGACCAAGGCGACCGCCGAAGCGCAGATCGAAGTGGTCAATTCGCTGATCGCGCAGAAGGTCAACGCCATTGCAATTTCGGCCAATGACGCCGACGCGCTGGTGCCGGTGCTGAAGAAGGCGATGGAGCGCGGCATCACCGTCATCTCGTGGGATTCGGGCGTCGCCAAGGAAGGCCGCCAGCTGCATCTCAACCCGTCCGACACCGGCCTGATCGGCGAGACCATCATCAAGCTGGCCGCCGACTATCTGCCGGAAGGCGGCGAAGTCGCCATTCTGTCGGCTTCGTCGACCGCGACCAACCAGAACGCCTGGATCGACGCGGCCAAGAAGATCCTGCCGGAGAAATTCCCCAAGATCAAACTCGTCGCCACCGTCTATGGCGATGACGATTCGGCCAAGAGCACCGACGAAGCCAAGGGCCTGCTGAAATCCTATCCGAACCTCAAGGCGATCATCGCGCCGACCACCGTCGGCGTCGTTGCCGCTGCCCAGGTCGTCACCGACGCGAACCTGATCGGCAAGGTCAATGTCACGGGCCTGGCGCTGCCGTCCGAGTTCAAGAAGTTCATCGACAACGGCTCCAGCCAGGCGGTTGCCCTCTGGAATCCGATCGACCTCGGCTACTCCGCCGTCTACCTCGCTCATGATCTGGCGGTGAAGAAGGAAGAGGCAAAGCCGGGCGCAACGCTGTCGATCGGCCGCGTCGGCAAGGTCACGCTCGACGACTCGAACTCGGCTGCGATGGCTCCGCCCTTCCAGTTCGACAAGTCCAACATCGAAAAGTTCTCCAAGATCTATTGATCTCGGACGTCTCGGACCAAGCGCGGCGGGACCAAAATCCCGCCGCGACTCTAAACGGACCTTGTTTCAGGGCTTGATACGGATATGGACACGACAGCCCAGCACGGCATTGCGAAGGAGGAGCCCACGGGTCCTGCCCCGCGCCTGACGCTGTCCGGCGTCTCCAAAAGCTTTCCCGGCGTGCGCGCGCTGCACAATGTCAGCCTGTCGCTTTACCCCGGCCAGGTTACGGCGCTGATCGGTGAAAACGGTGCCGGCAAGTCGACGCTGGTCAAGATCATGACCGGCATCTACCAGCCCGACGCCGGCACGATCAGCATTGACGGCCAGGCCGTCACCCTGCCCAGCGCGCATGCCGCCTTCGGCCACGGCGTCACCGCCATTCATCAGGAAACCGTGCTGTTCGACGATCTGAGCGTCGCCGAAAACATTTTTCTCGGCCATGCGCCGCGCACGCGGCTAGGCACCATCGACTGGCGCACCATGCGAAAACACGCGCGCGAAGTGCTCGACACCATGCATGCCGGCCATATCGACGCCGATGCGCGGCTGAAAGACCTCGGCATCGCCAACAAGCATCTGGTAGCGGTTGCTCGCGCGATGTCGATCGATGCGCAGATCGTCATCATGGATGAGCCGACCGCAGCCCTTTCGATGAAGGAGATCGAGGAGCTTTTCCTGCTGATCGAATTCCTCAAGGAGGAAGGCAAGGCGATCCTGTTCATCAGCCACAAGTTCGACGAGATCTATCGGATCGCCGATCGCTACACCGTGTTCCGCGACGGCGAGATGGTTGGCGAGGGCCTTATCAAGGATACCGGCCAGAGCCAGATCGTGCGCATGATGGTCGGCCGCTCGGTCGATCACATCTTTCCGCAACGCAAGGCCGAGATCGGCGCGCCGGTGCTGTCGGTCGCTGGCCTTTCGCACCCGACCGAATTCAACGACATCGGCTTCGAACTGCACAAGGGCGAGATCCTCGGTTTCTACGGACTTGTCGGCGCCGGGCGGTCAGAGGTGATGCAGGCGATATCGGGCATCACCCGCATATCGGGTGGAACGATCACGCTGGAAGGCAAGGTGATCACGCCGAAATCGGCGGCGGATTCCATCGAAGCCGGCATCGTCTACGTGCCGGAGGAGCGCGGCAAGCAGGGCGTGGTGATCGGCCTGCCGATCTTCCAAAACGTCTCGCTTCCCTCGCTCAAGCGCACCTCCAAATCCGGCCTGCTGCGATTGTCGGACGAATTCGCGCTCGCCCGCTCTTACACCGAGCGGCTAGACCTGCGCGCCTCGTCGCTGAGCCAGGATGTCGGCACGCTGTCGGGCGGCAACCAACAGAAGATCGTCATCGCCAAATGGCTGGCGACAGCGCCCAAGGTGATCATCCTGGATGAGCCGACCAAGGGCATCGACATCGGCTCCAAGGCCGCCGTGCACGGCTTCATGGCGGAGCTCGTCGCGCAGGGCCTGTCGGTGATCATGGTGTCGTCGGAACTGCCGGAGATTCTGGGCATGTCCGACCGCGTCGTCGTCATGCGCGAAGGGCTGGTTGCGGCGGTCTACGATAATAAGGGGCTGGACGCCGAAACGCTGGTCCGGACGGCAGCGGGGATCGCGGCATGAAGGCTCTCCTTAAATACCGCGAGATCTGGCTGGCAGCGGCGATCGTCGTTTTGATTGCTGTGATCTCGACGCGTTTCCCGGCCTTTGCCGACCCCGGCAATCTCGCCCAGGTGTTCAACGACACCTCGATCCTGATGATCCTGGCGCTGGGACAGATGGTCGTCATCCTGACCCGCTCGATCGACCTGTCGATGGCCTCCAACCTGTGCTTCACCGGCATGGTGGTGGCGATGCTGAACGCCGCGCATCCGGCGATCCCGATCCCGCTGCTGATCGTCATTGCGCTGGCCGTCGGACTGGTGCTCGGCGCCATCAACGGCCTGCTGGTGTGGCGGCTGAACATCCCTTCGATCGTGGTGACATTGGGCACGCTCACCATCTA
Organism: Mesorhizobium sp. M0217; assembly: GCF_040321955.1. NCBI lineage: Bacteria > Pseudomonadati > Pseudomonadota > Alphaproteobacteria > Hyphomicrobiales > Phyllobacteriaceae > Mesorhizobium > Mesorhizobium sp. M0217. The sequence goes on from NZ_JAMYSN010000043.1 coordinate 23,780, forward strand.
TCGCGGCGCCACCTTCGTCCTGTCCGGCGGCGCATGGGTCAATGCCGACAAGATGAGTCCTGAGTTCATCGGCTTCCAGCGCGCAGCTTTCCTGGGCATTCCGGTTCTGTCCTGGATCGCCATACTGGTCATCGCGCTGTTCTTCGTGGTGATGACGCGAACCGCGCTTGGCCGTTCGATCTATGCCATTGGCGTCAACCCGACGGCGTCGGTCTATGCCGGCATCGATGTCGGCCGAACCAAATTCATCGTCTTCTGCATTTCCGGCATGATCGGCGGGCTCGCCGGTTATCTCTGGATTTCTCGTTATGTCATCGCCTCGGTCGAGGTCGCCAACGGCTATGAACTCAACATCATCGCCGCCTGCGTCATCGGCGGCATTTCGATTGCCGGCGGCATCGGCTCGGTCGGGGGCGCGGTGTTAGGGGCGCTGTTCCTCGGCATCATTTCCAACGCGCTGCCCGTCATCAACATCTCGCCCTTCTGGCAGATGGCGATTTCAGGCAGCGCCATCATCCTGGCCGTCGTGCTCAACGCGCGTGGCGAACGTCAGCAGGGGCGGATCATTCTGAGGAAGGCGGAGGCGGCATGACCGACACCCCCGCCCCGCGCCACATTCCCGACCGGCTCGACAAGCCGCTCTCCTCGGCGATCTTTTCCTGGGAAGCGCTGCTGGTCGTCGTGGCGGTCGCCATCTTCGCCATCAACAGCTTCGCATCGCCCTATTTCCTCGATGCCTATTCGCTGTCGGACCTGACCTTCAATTTCACCGAGAAAGGCCTGATCGCCTTCGCCATGGCGCTGCTGATCATTTCGGGCGAGATCGACCTGTCGGTCGCCGCCATCATCGCGCTCGCCTCGACCATGATGGGCATGGCGGTACAGGCCGGCGCCGACACGCCGGTGCTGGTGGCTATCGGCATCGTCGTCGGGCTCGGTTGCGGCGCCTTCAACGGCCTGTTGGTGACGAGGCTCGGCCTGCCGTCCATCGTCGTTACCATCGGCACGATGAGCCTGTTTCGCGGCATTGCCTTCATCATCCTCGGTGACCAGGCCTACAAGGGCTATCCCGAGAGTTTTGCTTTCTTCGGCCAGGGCTATGTCTGGTGGGTGGTGTCGTTCGAACTGGTGCTCTTCCTCATCGCGGCCGTCGCCTACTGGTTCCTGCTGCATCGCACCAGCTTCGGCCGCCGTGTCTTTGCCACCGGCAACAATCCGGTCGCGGCACAGTTTTCCGGCGTTCGCGTCGGCCGCATCAAATTCATCCTGTTTTGCCTGACAGGGCTGATGGCCGGCATCGCCTCGGTGCTGATCACCTCGCGGCTCGGCTCGACGCGACCGTCCATCGCGCAGGGTTACGAGCTTGAGGTCATCACCATGGTGGTGCTGGGCGGCGTCAGCATTCTGGGTGGCTCCGGCAGCATTGTTGGCGTCGTGCTCGCCGCCTTTATCATGGGGCTGGTGACCTTCGGCCTCGGCCTGCTCAACGTGCCCGGCATCGTCATGTCGATCTTCATCGGCCTGCTCTTGATCTTCGTCATCGCGCTGCCGATCGTCTGGCGACAGCTGCGTGGTAACAGCTGATGCCTGAGAAATACGCCTTCAAGATGCAGCTCAAACCCGGCATGAAAGCCGAGTACAAAAAGCGCCACGATGAGATCTGGCCGTCGCTGGTGGCGCTGCTGAGAGAGGCCGGCGTCGCCGATTATTCGATCCATCTCGATGAAGACACCAACATCCTGTTCGGCGTGCTGTGGCGGCGCGACGACCATGGCATGGCCGACCTGCCGAAGCATCCGGTGATGCAGCGCTGGTGGGCGCACATGGCCGACATCATGGAGACCAGGCCGGACAACCAACCGGTGGCCATCCCCCTGGAAACAATGTTCCATATGGCATGAGTGCGCTGCGCCACATCGCCGTCATCGACATCGGCAAGACCAACGCCAAGGTGGCGCTGGTCGATCTCGTCACGCTGAGCGAGGTGGGGTTGCGCCGCATGGCGAACGCGCCGCTGCGACAAGCGCCCTATCCGCATCACGATGTCGAGGCGCTGTGGACGTTTATCCTCAACAGCCTTGCCAGCCTCGACCGCGAACAGCGTATCGACGCGATTTCGATCACCACGCATGGTGCGACCGGCGTGCTGGTCGACGCCTCGGGCGAGCTGGTGCTGCCTGTCCTAGACTATGAGTTCGATGGCCCCGACAGGTTGGCGGCGGAGTATGATGCTGTTCGTCCGCCCTTCGCCGAAACCGGTACACCGCGCCTGCCGGTCGGTCTCAATCTCGGCGCGCAATTCTTCTGGCTTGAGAAGCGTTTCCCCACCGAATTCGCCAAGGCCGCCGCGATGCTGATGTATCCGCAATACTGGGCGCTGCGCCTGACCGGCGTTGCCGCCAACGAGGTGACCTCGCTCGGCTGCCACACCGATCTGTGGAGCCCTTGGGAGGCGGACTTTTCCTCGATGGTCGACAGGCTGGATTGGCGCAGGCTGATGGCGCCGGTGCGGCCGGCCAGGGACCAGCTCGGCCCGATCCTGCCGGCGCTTGCCGCGCGCACCGGGCTCGATCCGCAGACCCCGGTATTCTGTGGCCTGCACGATTCCAACGCCTCCCTATTGCCGCATCTTCTGTCCGACGAGCCGCCCTTCTCGGTCGTCTCGACCGGCACCTGGGTGGTATCGATGGCGGTCGGCGGCAGAGAGATTGCGCTCGATGCTGCGCGCGACACGCTGGTCAATGTCAGCGCGCTTGGCGCTCCCGTGCCCTCGGCGCGGTTCATGGGTGGCCGCGAGTTTTCCCAGCTGACCAAGGACAAGCCGCAGGACTGCAGCGGCAGCGAGGTGCTGGCCGTTCTGACCGGAAAAATGCTGCTTTTACCTTCTACGCAGCAGGGATCGGGACCGTTCCCGCACCATGCCGCGGAATGGCTTGATGCCGACGGCATCAGCAAAGGCGAGCGGTTCGCCGCCATTTCCTTCTATCTGGCACTGATGACGGCGACCTGCCTCGAGCTGATCGGCGCCGACGGCCCGACCACCGTGGAAGGACCGTTTGCTCGCAACCGGCTCTTTGTCGGCATGCTGGCGGCAGCGACCGCGCGCATCGTCATCGCCTCCGAGGCGGCCACCGGCACCAGCATCGGCGCGGCACTGCTCGCATCCGATCAGCTAGTGACGCACGGCAAGGGCGAAAGAATTGAGCCGCAGACCGACCCGGTCTGGGCGGCCTATGTCACCGCGTGGCGCGCGGCAGTCGACGCGCAAGGCTGATCACAAAATCCGCTTCCCAAAGGCCGACATGACGAAGTTGACGGCGTCGGCGCCGATCCGCGGCTCCAGACCGGCGGTCAGCCCGGAAACATCCATCGACAGCAGACCGCCGGACAGCGAGATCGCCTCCATTGCCTGATGCGTCTCGCGCACCGTCAGCCCGCCCGAGCCCGCAGCCCAGCCGGTAAATTCGGTCGCCGTCGGCGAATAGCTGACGTGAAAGCCCTGCGTGCCCGACGTCGCGATGCGGATCGCCTCATGCATGAGGTCGCGCATGCCCATGGCGTCGATGTCGGTCATGGTGAAGGCCGAGACACGCGAATCCTTGAGCACCCTTGCCTCCGCCGGATCGGCATGGCGCAGGCCCACGATGACGACATTTTCCGGCGACAGCTGCGGCTGCAGCGCGCCGGGCTTGTGATCGAGACCGAGCGCGCGGGCCAGCACCGAGACTTCAGGCATGTCTTCGGCCTCCTCGTCCTCGGGCATCAGGGCGGCGAGGGAATCGATCCAGATCAGGCCAAAGGAATGCGTCGCCCGCGCCGTTGCGGTCAGCGCCTTGTGGGCGATACGGCGATCTGCGCCGGCGGCGAGACGGACGAGGCCCGAGGGCGGCCGCTCGACGTCGGCGAGTTCGACCACGTCGAAATTCATTGCCTCCAGCCGCGCGCCGGTTCCCTCGCGGGCGATAATCCCGCCGGCTTCCGGTTCGGCCGAGATCGACACCATCTTGCGGCCGGAGAAATCCGCGACGTCGTGCATCGGCGCCTTCTCGACATATTCCGAGGTCATCGCCAGAAGCATGGCGCCATAATTCATGCGGAAGGCGACGCGGTCGCCGACGGTGGGTCGCGGATCGGCATCCTGCACATCGAGCAGCAGATGGTCGCTGGAAGCGCCGAGCACCCTCACCCCTTTGGCGATCGGCGTCAGCCCTTCCACCAGCACGTCCTCGCGGCCTATATTGGCGATGGCGCGCAGCCGGTCGCCCTCGTCGGCAAAGACCGGCTGGTTGCCGAAGGCGTCGTAGCCGGATGTGCCGATCGGCCGCGAAGGCTTGAGTTTGACCTCGATGATGTCGCTGGTCAGCCGGCAGGCATCGGGTTCGAGTTCGGGCCACGGCACGTCGCGAAAGGTTTCGACACCGCCTTGCAGGATCGCCTCGCCCACGCGCAGATTGTTGATGCCGGGCGGCAGCTTGCCTTCGAGCAGCAGCGTCAGCGATGACGAGGCGCCGCCGGAAATGAGGTCGAGGCTTTTGCCGGACAGGCGCTCAGTCTTGTAGGCATGGGCGACGAGTTGGCCAAGGTTCTCCGGGGTCGGCATTATGGCGCCGAAGCAGCCGAGATTGGTGCCGATGCCGGCGATGCGCACGCCCTTGAATTCCAGGATCTGCTCGACGGTGGGGATCAGGTCGCTTGGCCAGATGCCTTCGCGGAGATCGCCGAGATCGATCATCAGCATGATGTCGTGGACGCGGCCCATGCGCTCGGCAATGCGCGATATCTCGCGGATGGTGGTCAGTTCCGACTGCAGGCTGATGTCGACGGTGCGCACGACCTCCTCGACGCGCGCCATGGGCGGGCTGCGCAGCAGCATGACCGGCGCATTGATGCCGCTGTCGCGCAGCCGCCGAATGTTCTCAAAACGCGATTCCGCGATGCCGGCAACACCGCCGCGCAGCATGGCCCGCGCCACCTGCGGCATGCCGCATGTGCCCTTGGTGACACCGAATACCTTGATATCAGACAATGCGCAGCGTTCGACGATAGTGCGGGCGTTGCGCTCGATGCGGCCAAGGTCGATAGCGACTTGCGGTCCCGACATTTCGTCACTCAGGGTTTGTAGAATCTGTCAGTCAGATGCATCTTCCAGATCGTCGTACGATATTTGTCAAACTTTGCGCAGTGACGGTCTCAATGTTGGAAACCAGAGCAATTGTATGTGGGCACGTCTTTCGATCGGAGAGGCCGGTGACGCTGGTCGTTCATCATTTCGATGGTGAGTGGCAACTGACCTGCGGCGAACATGATCACCCCGCGGACTGCGGAGGTTTCGAAGTTATCGGTCTCGGCCATTTGACCGCCAGGCAGGAAAACTTGGCACAGATTGGCCAGCTTGAGCGCGGATGGCTTGCCGAATGGGTGCACGACGAATGGACTCGATGCCAACACGACGACTAGAGCTCCCTCAGTTCCCGTAGACCAGCCCTTGCGGGTCGATCTCCGGCTTGCGGCCGGCGACGAGGTCGGCCAGGAACTTGCCCGAGCCGCAGGCCATGGTCCAGCCGACATGGCCGTGGCCGGTGTCGAGGTAAAGGTTCTTGTATTTCGCCTTGCCGATGACCGGCACCGAGTTGGGCATCATCGGTCGCAGACCTGCCCACAACAGCGCCTTCTTCTCGTCGAAAGCGCCGGGGAAAAGGTCTTTGCCGGTGCTCAGCATGGACTTGAAGTCGCTGAGCTTGAAGCTGCGGTCGAAGCCGGTGAACTCGGCTGTCGAGGACATGCGCAGGCGGTTTCCGAGCCTGGAGTAACCAACCAGCCGGTCCTCGTCGGCGCCGCCCATGGTCGGTCCCTTGCTCTCGTCCTCCAGCGGGATGGTCGCGCTATAGCCTTTAACCGGATAGACGGGCAGGTCGATACCGTAGCGGCGGCCGATCAGGCCGCTCTCGGGGCCCATGGCGATGACGACGGCGTCGCCCGTCACCGGGCCGGCCGATGTCATGACCGCACGCACCCGATCGCCTTCTATGTCGAGCCCCTCGACCGTGGTGTCGAACAGGAATCTGACGCCGAGCTTTTCGGCGGCATAGGCGGCCAGCCCATCGACGAATATCCTGGAATCGCCGGTCTGGTCGATTGGCGAATAAACGCCGCCGGCGATCTTTTCCTTCACTCCGGCGAGCCCGGGCTCAAGTTCGACCAGCCGGTCGCGGCCGACGATCTCGATCGGCAGGCCATGCTTCGCCAGAAACTGGTAGTTGTCGGTGCCGGTGTCGAGACTGTGCTGCGAGCGGAAGAAATAAAGAATGCCCTTCTTGCGCTCGTCATAGTGGATGCCGGTGGCGTCGGAGAGCGCGTTGATGCAGTCGCGCGAATAGAGCGCCAGGCGCAGTTTGACCTGGCTGTTGGCGCGCAGGCGCGCCACCGTGCACTGGCGCAGGAAGCGCAGGCTCCAGGCGAGGAAATAGGGATCGAAGCGCAGCCTGACCTTGATGCCGAGATCATGGTTCCAGAGCGCGCGCAGGAAGGTCTTCAGCGCCGCCGGGGAGGCCCAGGCGGTGGCGTCGCCCGGCGACACTAGGCCGGCATTGGACTGGCTGGTGCCGCGCGCCGGCGCCGGATGGCGCTCGATAACGGTGACCTCATGGCCGTCGGCGGCCAGATAATAGGCGGCCGCGGTACCGACAACACCGGCTCCAAGCACCGTTATCTTCATGCCACCCCCTCTTCGCGGCGCAGCGCCTCCACGCCGCATCGCCAATGCCTTCAATAGCGCTTCGCTGCGCGCCTTGCGAGCCCTCGGAAGTGCCCGGCTCAGCCCCGCGCGGAGTTCTTGCCGGTGAGGATACGCTCCCAGGCGAGTGCATCGGCGACGATCTGGTCGAGGTCGTCGCGTTGCGGGGTCCAGCCGAGTTCGGCGCGTGCAAGGTCCGAATTGGCAACCACGGCGGCGGCGTCGCCGGGGCGCCGGTCGCCCATCTTGACCTCGAAATCCCGGCCGAAGGCGCGCCGCACGCTGTCGATGACCTCGAGCACCGAATAGCCGTGGCTGTAGCCGCAATTGGCGACGAGGCTGCCGCCGCCGGCGCGCAGGCGCTGCAGCGCCAGCCGGTGCGCCGCGGCCAGGTCGCTGACATGGATATAATCGCGCATGCAGGTGCCGTCCGGCGTCGGATAATCGGTGCCGAACACCTGCATGAAGGGGCGTTTGCCGAGCGCGGTCTCGCAGGCGACCTTGATCAGATGCGTGGCGCCAGGCGTCGACTGCCCCGTCCGGCCCCTGGGATCGGCGCCGGCGACGTTGAAGTAGCGCAGCGCCGTGTACCGCAAGGGATGCGCAAGCGCTGCGTCGCGCAGCATCCATTCGCTCATCAGCTTGGACAGGCCGTAGGGCGATTCCGGCGCCAGGCGGGCATCCTCGCGCACCGGCTCCAGGCCGGCGCCGCCATAGACGGCGGCGGTCGAGGAGAAGATGAAATGCGGCACGCCCTCGTGCACCGCGGTTTCGATCAGCGTGCGGGTCTTGGAGGTGTTATTCTCGTAATAGGCGAGCGGGTCGGCAACCGATTCCGGCACCACGATGGAACCGGCGAAGTGGATGATCGCGTCGACCTCGTTATCCCGGATGATCTGGCCGACCAATTCCCTATCGGCGACATCGCCGACGACAAGCTTGGCTTCCGGCGCTACCGCCCATTCGAAGCCGGTGGAAAGGCGGTCGAGAACGACGACGCTCTCGCCGACATCCAGCAGTTCCCAGACCATGTGGCTGCCGATATAACCGGCGCCGCCCGTTACCAAAACCGTCATCCGTGTCCTCTTTTACTCATGATTTATCGGAAACTGTCTCAATCACCGCCTTACTGGAAAGCCTGCGGCAAGGCCATTAGAAACGCCTGAATGTTAAATCCGTAACAGTCTCACCGGCCTGTGGCATCGTACGGAAACAAAATTGATCCACATCAAGGGAATAGGCCACGATCCGGGGTCGTTAGGAACAGGCTTGGGGCGTGGCATTTTGACCAAAACGGCCCGGTGGACGACGAATGGGCCAACGATTATGATCCCGCGCAAAACTGGGAAGGCGACATGAACTATCAGCGGTTCTTTGAGGAAGCGATCGATCAGCTCCACGCCGAGCGGCGCTACCGGGTTTTCGCCGATCTCGAGCGCATTGTCGGCAAGTTTCCGCGCGCTATCTGGCGTTCAAACGGCCGCGCCGAGGAAATCACCGTCTGGTGCTCCAACGACTATCTCGGCATGGGCCAGAACCCCGATGTCATCGCCGCTTT
>NZ_JAMYSN010000044.1:0-24717 GCF_040321955.1 Mesorhizobium sp. M0217
CCCACCCGCTCGGCATCATCGACACACGGCACATGAAGCTTGTCCGCCGCAGCGCCGCGCCAACCAATCCGCTTGGCGCTGCGGCGGACGCATAGGGGGAGAGAAGTGTCACCTATGTATCCGGTTCAAAGTGTTACCCATCTATCGGCTGGACACGCCAAGGTCTCGAACGCTTTGGAGAACGTTCACTCAGCGACCGCATCATGCTAACCACCCTCCATGGCGCAGAAAAAAGGATACGAGGTCGATTCGTGGCTGGCGAAGCCTGACGCGCGCATATCGATCGTCCTGCTTTACGGACCCGACCGCGGCTTGGTCGCCGAGCGGGCCAAAACCTTTGCCGCGAAAACCGGCCTGCCGCTCGACGATCCGTTTTCCGTCGTACGGCTCGACGGCGCGGAGGTCGATCGCGACCAGGGCCGGCTGCTGGACGAAGCCCGCACCGTGCCGATGTTCTCCGACCGGCGGCTTCTGTGGGTGCGCAACGCCAGCGGCCAGAAGCCGCTGGCTGAGGACGTCAAGGCGCTGACCGCGGAGCCCGCGCGCGACGCCATCATTCTCATCGAGGCCGGCGACCTGAAAAGGGGCGTCGGACTGCGCGCGATCGTCGAGGCCGCCGACACCGCCATGGCGCTGCCTTGCTACGCCGATGAAGCCCGCGACATCGACAGCGTCATCGACGACGAGTTGCGCAAGGCCGGCATGTCGATGGCGCTCGACGCACGCCAGGCGCTGCGCCGCAATCTCGGCGGCGACCGGTTGGCCTCACGCGGCGAGATCGAAAAACTGGTGCTTTATGCCCACGGCCAGAAGGACATCAGCCTCGACGACGTAAGGGCGATGTCCGGCGACGTCTCCGGCGCCTCCTTCGACGACGCGGTCGATGCTGTGCTGGAGGGCAGGATCGGTGACTTCGACACCGCCTTCACCCGCCACTGCCTGTCCGGCGGCCATCCTTTCCTGGTACTGTCCTCGGCGATGCGGCAGCTGCAGCAGCTTCAGGTCATGCGCGGCCAGATGGACACCGCCGGCCGCAACGCCGCCTCGGCAGTGGCCGGCGCCCGTCCGCCGGTGTTTTTCTCGCGGCGCAAGCTGGTGGAGAAGGCGCTGGAGCGCTGGAACGTCGAGGCGCTCAGCCGCGCGCTGAACCGGCTGCAATCTGCCGTGCTGCAGACCAGGCGCAGGCCGGATTTGTCGGAAGCGCTGGCGCGGCAGGCGCTGCTCGCCATTGCGGTGGAGAGCGGGAGGCTGGCGCAGCGGTGATCTCCTCCCTTGAGGGGGAGATGTCGCCAAAGGCGACAGAGGGGGTCGCGGCGCGTGGAGCGCTGGCGCCTTTCGCAACGACAAACGAGGTCGGCGCTTGATGGGAGACGACCCTTCTGGCCTGCCGGCCATCTCCCCCTCAAGGGGGGAGATCAGCAGTTCGATCCCTTCGGCAATCGCCAATAAAAAGAAGGGCCGGCAACCGCCAAGCCCTTTCTTCATCCTAAGCCAGAACTTCATTCGCCGGCTAAATATGGCGCAGCCCCAACCCTCTACCGCTCATCCTTCAACCGCCGGCATAGCTCGTCGAGCTGCTCCAGACTGCGGTAGTCCACGCGGATCGCGCCGCCTTTGCCCTTGTGCTCGATGGTCACGATCATGCCGATCGTGTTGGTCATCAGCCTTTCCAGCGCCAGCGTGTCGGCATCCTTGCCCGATGCGCCGTGTGCTGGTTTTGCCTTGGGCGGCGTGCCGCCCGCCGGCATCTGCGCCAGCGCCTCGGCCTGGCGCACCGAAAGCCCTTCTTCGACGATCTGCTTGGCTAGCCCGGCGGGATCCTGCGCCGTCACCAGCGTCCGGGCATGGCCGGCCGACAGCACGCCGTCGACCAGCATGTCGCGGATTACGTCGGGCAGCTTCAACAGCCTGAGCGTGTTGGCGACGTGGCTGCGGCTCTTGCCGATGACATTGCCGAGGTCGGCCTGTGTGTAGCCGTGGTCGTCGATCAACTGCTGGTAGCCGAGCGCCTCCTCGACCGGGTTGAGATCGGTGCGCTGGACGTTTTCTATGATCGCCAGTTCCAGCGCTGTGCGGTCGTTGACGTCGCGCACGATGATCGGGATCTCGGTCAGCCCGGCGCGCTGCGCCGCCCGCCAGCGGCGCTCGCCGGCGATGATCTCGTAGCGCCCGGCCTGCGTCGGCGAAGGCCGCGCCACTACCGGCTGCACGACGCCATGTTCGCGGATCGATTGCGCGAGATCCGTCAGATCGGCGTCGCCGAAATGCCGGCGCGGGTTTTTCGGGTTCGGGCTCAGGAACTCTATCGGCACCTTGCCGTCGGCATTCAAGCCCGGCTTTTCGGTCGCTGCCGGGCGATCGATCTCGCCGATCAGCGCCGCCAGTCCGCGCCCCAGTCTCTTTCTCGAAAGGTCGTCGCTCATCTCAATTCCAGATTCTTGATCGTTTCGGTGCCGGATCGCTTTGTTTATCGAGCCTGCCTAATCATGCAGCGCGCAATTTTCGCTCGCGGCGGATCACTTCGGATGCCAATTGCAGATAGGCTTGGCTGCCGGAGCATTTCAGGTCATAGAGGATCGCCGGCTTGCCATAGGAGGGCGCCTCGGACACTCGCACATTCCTAGGAATGATGGTCTCGTAGACCTTGTCGCCCATATGTGCCCGCACGTCCTGAACCACCTGGTTGGCGAGGTTGTTGCGGCCGTCATACATGGTCAGCACGATGCCCTGGATGATCAGGTCCGGATTGATCGAACGGCGCACCTGCTCCACCGTTTCCAGGAGTTGGCTTAGCCCTTCCAGCGCGAAGAACTCGCACTGCAGCGGCACAAGAACAGAATCGGCTGCCGCCATTGAATTCAAAGTCAAAAGGTTGAGCGAGGGCGGGCAGTCGATCAGCACATAGCCGAACGGCGCACCGCGCTCGGTGGCGGCGCGCAGCGCGTTGCGCAGCTTGAGCACGCGATCCGGCGCCGAGGCGATTTCCATCTCGATGCCGAGCAGATCGAGCGTCGACGGCACGATCGACAGGCCGGGCACCGCCGTTGGAATGGCCGCCTCTTCCAGGCCCAGTTCGCCGGTCAGCACATCGTAGGAGGAGACGGTGCGGTCCTTGCGGTCGATACCGAGACCCGTCGAGGCATTGCCTTGCGGATCGAGATCGACGATCAGCACCTTTTCGCCGATGGCGGCCAGCGCCGTGGCCAGATTGATGGCGGTCGTGGTCTTGCCGACGCCGCCCTTCTGGTTGGCGACGGTGATGGTGCGAGGTCCGGTTTTCATGGGTCTGTGCCAGGTATTCATGTGGGCCAGGTATTCATTGCGTCGCCAAGGTTGCGAAGGAGAGCTTACGCCGTCCGCAGATCGGTCACTTCGAGGATGACGCCATGGGCGTCGGTCATGCTCGGATGTTCTACCAGATCGAAAGCCCAGCGGTGAGTGCTTTCTTCCACCTCGGAGCGGTAATCCCGGCCTTTGTGGAACAGCGCCCGCGATCCCTTGGTCAGCCACGGCGCCGACAGATCGAGCAGCGCCGGCAGCGCGGCAAGCGCCCGCGCCGTGATGATTTCCGGTGCGGAAACAAGCGTATAGCTGTCGTCGATGCGCCGGGCGACGACCCGTGCCGGCAAACCGAACTGGCCAATGACCGCCTGCAAAAACGATGCTTTCTTGCGGTTGCTCTCGACCAGATCGATCGACGCGCCGTCGCGCTCGCCCAGCAAGAAGGCCATTACCAGGCCCGGAAAACCGCCGCCCGAACCAAGATCGGCCCAGCGTTTGGCCTGCGGGGCGATTCGGGCCAGCTGCGCGCTGTCCAGAATATGGCGGCCCCAGACATCGTCCAGCGTCGACGGCGCGGCCAGATTGATGCTGCGGTTCCATTTCATGAACAACTGTTCGAACGTCACCAACCGATCGAATGTTTCACGTGAAACCGGTCCCGCGGCCTCTTGCAGGCTCGCCCATGAGGCAGCGCTCACGCAACGGCCCTTTGCGCGGCCGATTCAGCGTTGCGGACGTGCGCGACGATGATTGCCAGCGCCGCCGGCGTCATGCCTTCCATACGCTGCGCGTCAGCAATCGACCGGGGCTGACGCGTTAGCATCTTCTGCTTCAGCTCATTGGACAGGCCGGGAACATCGGCGAAATCCACCGACGCCGGGATCAGCCGGCTTTCCTCGTGGCGGATCTGTGCGACATCTGCCTGCTGGCGATCAAGGTAAACCGAATATTTCGCTTCCGTTTCGAGCCGCTCGGCGGTTTTGGGGTCGATTGCGCCAAAGGCCGGCGCAACACGGGCCAGCCAAGCGATATCGACGCCGGGATGAGCGAGCAATTCGTAGGCGGAGCGGCGCACGCCGTCCCTGTTGATCTCCAGCCCATGCCGCGCTGCTTCGTTGGGCGTCATCGTCGTCGCAGCTGCGAGTTCGCGCGCCCTATCAAGATCCTGTGTGACTTGATTGAACCGCCGCGTTCGCTCCGGCGACACAATACCAAGCCGATTTGCCAGAGGCGTAAGCCTTTCATCGGCATTGTCGGCGCGCAGCGATAGGCGAAACTCCGCCCGCGAAGTGAACATGCGGTAGGGCTCGGCAATGCCGCGGCTGGTGAGGTCGTCGACCATCACACCGATATAGGCTTCGGTGCGGCTGAGCACGATTTGGTCGTCGGCCGCCGCCTTGCGCGCGGCGTTGAGCCCGGCGAGCAGGCCCTGCGCTCCGGCTTCTTCATAACCGGTGGTGCCGTTGATCTGACCGGCTAGGAAAAGCCCCGCAATACGTTTGGCCTCAAGCGTCGGCTCCAACTCGCGCGGATCGACATGGTCGTATTCGATGGCGTAGCCGGGCTGCAGCATGGTCGCCCGCTCTAGCCCGGGTATAGTTTTGAGAATGTCGAGTTGCACATCCTCGGGCAGGGAGGTCGAAATGCCATTGGGGTAGACCGTGTCGTCGTCCAGCCCTTCCGGCTCGAGGAAAATCTGGTGGCCTTCGCGATCGCCGAACTTGACGATCTTGTCTTCGATCGACGGGCAATAGCGTGGTCCGACGCCTTCGATCGAGCCGGAATACATGGCGGAGCGGCCGAGATTGGCGCGGATCAGCTCGTGCGTCGCCGGTGTCGTACGCGTGATGCCGCAATGGATTTGCGGGTTCTTGATTGTGTCGGTGAGCAGCGAGAACGGCACTGGATGTTCGTCGGCCGCCTGGCTTTCCAGCGACGCCCAGTCGATGGTGCGGCCATCGAGCCGCGGCGGCGTGCCGGTCTTCAGCCGTCCAAGCGCGAAACCGGCGCGGCTCATCGTCGTCGACAGGCCAAGGCTCGCTTGCTCGTTCATCCGCCCGGCGACAATCTTCTTGTCGCCAATGTGAATAAGACCGCGGAGAAACGTGCCGGTGGTCAGCACCACCGCGCCGCACGCCAACCGGCGCCCGTCGGCCAGGCGCACAGCGGCGACCCGTCCATCCACGATGTCGAAGTCCAGAACCTCGCCTTCGATGACGTCGAGACCGTTCTGCTGCCGAATCGCTTCCTGCATGGCCAGCCGATACAGCTTGCGGTCGGCCTGCGTGCGCGGCCCGCGCACGGCAGGGCCTTTGCGGCGATTGAGCAGGCGGAATTGGATGCCGGCAGCATCGGCGATGCGGCCCATCAGCCCGTCCATGGCGTCGATCTCACGCACCAGATGGCCCTTCCCGAGGCCGCCGATCGCCGGATTGCAGGACATGACACCGATCGTGTCGAAGCGCAGCGTGACCAGCGCGGTCCTGGCGCCGGCGCGCGCGGCAGCGCACGCAGCCTCGCACCCGGCATGGCCACCGCCCACCACAACCACATCATAGCGATCGATCATTGTCCCTTCCAGATTCAGAGATTTCCCGACACATGTCCCCACGAGAGGACGCTGTCAAGGATTGCAGGTTGATTCGTTCACGTGGACCGGAGTGCTGAAAGTCGCAGAGGTGTTTCACGTGAGTCAGGGAAGCGGCGACAATTAGCTCGGCTGGCGCTGCCCCTCATCTGCCTGCCGGCATCTTCTCCCGGAGGACAATGAGGGGCGGGGCCGGCCTTCGGCACTTGCCGTTTTTGCCAAACTCCTCATTTCACGTGAAACACGCACTAGGGCGGCCCCCCTGTGTTTCACGTGAGTCACTCACACGCCCCCCTGTTTCACGTGAGTCACTTTCCAATGCAAAACTGCGAAAAGATCACGTCCAGCAGGTCCTCGACATCCACCGCGCCGACAATCCGGCCAAGTCGGCCCGCCGCAAGACGCAGCTCCTCCGCCCGTAGCTCCTGGCCGCGCTCTTGCCCCGACAAAGCCGAGATCAGAAAGCGCCTGGTCTCATTGAGCAGCTCCACATGCCGCAACCGAGACGGCAGGATGTCACCGGCATCGCCGATAGCAGCCGCGGCGCGCCTGCCGATCTCAGCCAGCAGTTCAGCCAAACCAGTGCCGTCCACCGTCGATATCAACGCATCATACGCCTCTGATCGCGGCGAACCTTTCAAGAGATCGACCTTGGTGCCGATTCTCAAAGCCGGGGCGTCAACAGGCATGTTGCCGATCGCAGTAGGGTCCGCCAGATCTTCCAGCAACAGCACCAGGTCAGCCGTGTGCGCCTTGGCCCGCGCCTTTTCGATACCGATCGCTTCGATCTTGCCGGGCGACTCGCGCAGGCCCGCGGTGTCGGTTACCCTGACCCGCACTCCGTGGAGATCCAGCACCACTTCGAGCAAGTCCCGCGTCGTGCCGGGCTCGTCGGTAACAATCGCCGCCTCACGCCTGGCCAGCGCGTTGAACAGGCTGGATTTGCCGGCGTTCGGTGCACCGAGGATGACAACCTCAAACCCGTCACGGATGATCTCGGCGGCATGGAAGCCATCGACATGCCGGCCGATCTCGCCCACCATTGCGCGCACATCGGACCAAACCGTGTCCGAAACCGAACCGGGCACGTCGTCTTCGTCGGCGAAGTCGATTTCCGCCTCGATCATCGCCCGTGCATGGATCAGCCGACGGCGCCAGCCAAGATAGAGTTCGCTTTGCACTCCTTCGGCATTCTGCACGGCAAAGCGCCGCTGCGCTTCGGTTTCGGCGTTGACCAGATCGGCCAACGCCTCCGTCTCGACCAGATCCAGCTTGCCGTTGAGAAGAGCCCGGCGCGTAAATTCACCAGGTTCCGCATGACGCACGCCGTCAAACCCGGCAATGATCTCCAGCATCTTGCTGGCGACGGCGCGGCCGCCATGGACGTGGAACTCGGCGACATCCTCGCCGGTAAAACTGTTCGGCCCCGGAAAAAACAGCACCAGGCCGTTGTCGATAAGCGACCCGTCCACTGTTCGGAGCTTGCGCAGGGTCGCAACCCGGTCCTTGATCATGCCGTCGGCAACCGTTTCGACAGCGAATCGAGTTCTTGGTCCGGAGATGCGGATGACAGCGATGCCGGCAGGCAGGCGGCCGCTGGACAGCGCAACAATCGAATCGCCTGAAATCATTTGCCCGTTCTCACCGGTCGCCTAGCTGTCCGGTCGACAATCCCACAGTATGCGGCCGTCATGAACCGGCTGTTCGTCAATATCAAGGTCGATCGCGAGGAGCGGCCGGACATTACCAAATCTGTATAGCCGCCTTGTCATCCATGTGCGAGCAGGCGGGTCCTAATTCCGACGCCAAGCAGTTCTGGGCGGGCCAGCAAGCCCTACGCAGGCCGCATCGTTAACGCTTGTGCCTGGCCCCGAGCCGTGAAGCTGGATCCTTCGCCCCCGACAGGCAAGCTTCGTTCCGGCTGCGAATCAGAATCCCGACCCGCGTCACGCCGATATTGTCGCCCCGATCGGAACGCATGCGAATCGATCGAACATTGGCCAGTGGCATCCGGCCGCCAACCGGCAGACCGGAGCTATGCACCGGCTATCCTGCCCGTGGCGCCGGATCCGTAGGAACCGAGCCGCTGTTGCGACGGCAGGTCAACCGGTGTTTCCGTCCAACGCCGAAGGAAGCGGCGTCGCATCAATGGATGGCGACCGCGGCCCGAACAGCAAATCCTTGGCCGCGACCACCGCTCCGACCGTGATCAGGATGCAAGCAACAGCCACCGACCAGTGAAACACACCAAAGCCTGCCAGCAGAAGCACGATGACCGAGAAGAGGGGCGCGGCATAGGAGAGGGCGCCGAGGATCATGATGTCCCCGTGCTTGCAGCCATAGTCCCAGGCGTAAAAGCCGGCGCCTAGCGGTATTACGCCCAAGATGACGATGGCGCTCCACTCCGTCGCCGTCTGTGCCCAGACGGTGGTCTCAAGGGTGAGGTGCAGCACCAAGGCGACCGCAGCCGTGATGAAGCAGTAACCGACGACCACATCGGTCGGCACCTTGCCAAAGCGGCGCGATAAAACCGAATAGCCGGCCCAGATGAAAGCGCAGAACAGCGAGATGACATGCCCCTTCATCACACCATTGGCCAGTCCGATCGTGCCGCCCTTGGTGATCACCACAATGGCGCCGGCAAGGCCGAGCATGACGCCGGCAATGTGATGGGCCCTCAGCTTTTCTCCAGGCAGGAAGGCGGCAAAGACGACGATCAGCAACGGCCAGAGATAGGCGATCAGGCTGACCTCGACCGGCGGCGCCGACTGGATGGCGAAGAAATAGGCGCAGTGGTAGATGCACAGCCCCGCTGTGCCGAGCGCCCAGACCTGCCACGGCTGGCGCAGCGACTTGATCGCCGCCGGACGGACAAGCCAGCTCGACGCGCCGACCAACCCGCCAAGCAGAAACGTCATCGCCGCCAGCTGAAAGGGCGGAATCGGTCCCGCCGCCGTCGAAAGCAGCGCCAGGAAGGACCATGTCAGGATGGCCGAGAAGCCGATCAGGGTCGGGATTGTTTTCTCCATGCGGCTTCCGATCTTCGAGACGCGATTACTCGCATGACGACAGCTGTGGAAATTGCCGCCCAAGGCCACGCCCTGTCGGAAATGCGACCTGTTTGCCCGCGCAATGAAAAACCCCGTCCCAGTTCCCGGAACGGGGCTTCAATGCGAAACGATGGCCGACGAGAAGCTTACGTGTTCATCGAATCGAAGAAATCGGCGTTGGTCTTGGTCTGCTTCAGCTTGTCGATCAGGAACTCGATCGCATCCGTGGTTCCCATCGGCGCCAGGATGCGGCGCAGGACGAAGATCTTCTGCAGATCCTGCTTGGAGACCAGCAGGTCTTCCTTGCGGGTGCCGGACTTCAAAATGTCCATGGCCGGGTAGATGCGCTTGTCGGCGACCTTGCGGTCGAGCTGGATTTCGCAGTTGCCGGTGCCCTTGAACTCTTCGAAGATGACTTCGTCCATGCGGCTGCCGGTGTCGATCAGCGCGGTGGCGATGATGGTCAGCGAGCCGCCTTCCTCGATGTTGCGGGCCGCGCCGAAGAAGCGCTTCGGCCGCTGCAGCGCGTTGGCGTCGACACCGCCGGTCAGCACCTTGCCGGAGGACGGCACAACGGTGTTGTAGGCACGGCCGAGGCGGGTGATCGAATCGAGCAGAATAACGACGTCGCGGCCATGCTCGACCAGGCGCTTGGCCTTTTCGATGACCATTTCGGCGACCTGGACGTGGCGCACCGCCGGTTCGTCAAAGGTCGAGGACACGACCTCGCCCTTCACCGAACGCTGCATGTCGGTCACTTCTTCTGGCCGTTCGTCGATCAGAAGTACGATCAGATAGCATTCCGGATGATTGGCCGTGATCGAGTGGGCGATATTCTGCATCAGCACCGTTTTACCGGTACGCGGCTGCGCGTTGATGAGCGCGCGCTGTCCCTTGCCGATCGGCGCCACCAGGTCGATCACCCGCGACGAGATGTCCTTGCCGGTCGGATTGTCGATCTCCATCTTCAGCCGCTTGGTCGGATAGAGCGGCGTCAGATTGTCGAAATGGATCTTGTGACGGATCTTTTCGGGATCGTCGAAATTGATCGTGTTGACCTTGAGAAGGGCGAAATAGCGCTCGCCCTCTTTTGGGCTGCGGATCGGCCCTTCGACGGTATCGCCGGTCTTCAAGGAGAAGCGGCGGATCTGCGAGGGCGAGATGTAGATATCGTCGGGACCTGGCAGATAATTGGCGTTGGCTGAGCGCAGGAAGCCGAAACCGTCCTGCAACAACTCGACCACACCATCGCCGATGATCTCGACGTCCTGGGCGGCCAGTTTCTTCAGGATGGCAAACATCAGTTCCTGCTTGCGCATGACGCTGGCGTTTTCCACTTCGAGCGATTCGGCATAGGCGATCAGCTCTGGCGGCTTCTTGTTCTTGAACTCTGCGAGTTTCATTTCTTGCATAGACGGACTCTGAATCTGCTTTGGGGAAAATATATCGGCTGGATGCGATAAATGCCGGGCGCGGCCGAAAGCAATCAAGGGCGGCGCATGACGGGAAGGAAGACCCGTCTTTTATCGTCGGTCGGGGGAAAGAGCAAGCTGCGTTTTGTCGACCTAAATGGGCCTAGAACGGCTTGACGACAACCAGGATGACGATGGCGATCATCAGCAATGTGGGGATCTCGTTGACGATTCGCCAGTGCCGCGCCGGTTTTTCATTGCGGTCCTCGGCGAATTTCCTGACAGCACCGGCCAGATAGCCATGCACGCCCGACAGCAACAGCACCAAGCCTATCTTGGCGTGCAGCCAGCCGCCGTGAAAGCCAAACACTTTCCAGGCAAGCCAAAGCCCGAACACCCAGGTGACGATCATCGCCGGATTGATGATGCCGCGCAGCAGACGCCGCTCCATCACCTTGAAGGTCTCCGACTGGACGGACCCCTTCTCGGCGTCGGCGTGGTAGACCAGCAATCGCGGCAGATAGAGCATGCCGGCCATCCAGGAGATGACGGCCAGGATATGGATTGCCTTCGCCCAGGGATAGAAACCCTCAGGCGCAAAGAAAAACAAAAGTGCGGTGAGAACAACCAGCACTCCGATGCCGATGGTCATCCGCATCATCGCCCCACGAGTGCCGTTGCCGCGCGTATTATCCGATTGAGCCATCAGCGTGTCGCGCTCCGCACCTGCTTCACCATCGCCTCGACATGTGCCACCGGCGTCTCCGGCGTGATGCCATGGCCGAGATTGAAGATCAGCGGTCCGTCGCCCAGCGCCTTGAGGATCGCATCGACGCCGTCCGACAGGGCTTTGCCGCCGGCCACGAGCCGCAAGGGATCGAGGTTGCCCTGGACCGCACCCGAGCGCTGCAGTTCGTTCGCCGCCGCCAGGGGTACGGTCCAGTCGATCCCCAGCCCCGTGACACCGGTCTTCTCACGATAGGTCTCGTAGCGGGCGCCGGCGCCCTTGGGAAAGCCTATGATCGGAACATCGGGATGAACCGCACGAACCTGCCTGACGATCTCCGCCACCGGCTGCACGCAGAACTGATCGAAAGACGCATCATCAAGCACGCCGGACCACGAATCGAAAATCTGCACCACGTCGGCACCGGTTTCGATCTGGCGGATCAAATAGGCCGC
This sequence comes from Mesorhizobium sp. M0217, assembly GCF_040321955.1. Taxonomy (NCBI): domain Bacteria; kingdom Pseudomonadati; phylum Pseudomonadota; class Alphaproteobacteria; order Hyphomicrobiales; family Phyllobacteriaceae; genus Mesorhizobium; species Mesorhizobium sp. M0217. Next base: position 11,514 of record NZ_JAMYSN010000044.1, read on the forward strand.
GGAGTGGTCGGCGAGCACTTTCAGGAGATGCTTGAAGGCCGTCGGTTCGCGATAGGCAAACAGCCGCGCCGGCGCTTGGTCGGGTGTGCCGTGGCCAGCGATCATGTAGGTCGCCACCGTCCACGGCGCGCCGCAGAAGCCGATCAGCGTGGTCTCGTCAGGCAATCTTGCCCGCAGCCGGCGAACCGTCTCGTAGACCGGTTCGAGATTCACGTGAAACGTTTCACTGTTGAGAGCCGAAATCTGAGCTGCAGTGATTGGCGTCAGCAGCGGCCCGCGGCCCTCCTCGAAGCGGACATCGCGCCCAAGCGCATGCGGCACGACCAGAATGTCCGAGAACAGGATCGAGGCATCGAAGCCGAAGCGCTCGATCGGCTGCAGCGTCACTTCGACGGCCAGATCAGGATTGTAGCAAAGGTCGAGAAAGGACCCGGCGCGCTTTCTGGTCTCGCGGTACTCCGGCAAATAGCGCCCGGCCTGGCGCATCATCCAGAGCGGCGGCGGAAACACTGCCTCGCCTCTCAGCACGTCCAGCACGATGCGGTTCTCGGGCATTGAGCGCTCTCTTCCCTGCCTTCTCTATAATTAAATAGTCTATTTCTAGAATCTTCTGATTCTAAGAGTCTGTTGGTATCGGTGGTTGTCACCTGTCCCGCTTTGCCCTGGAAAAGGCCAGCCAGCATTTTGTCGCGTGTTTCTTCCGCGGGATTGGCAAAGAGTGTGGATGACCAGGATTCCATCACTGGAGTCAATGGTTTGACGTAGCCGCTGAAAAACCGCCTCTGTGGATGAAGCGCTGGCAAAAACGCCCGTCCCCAGATTTGTCCCCAACCGCACAGTGAAGCTGACAGCGCATCGAATTGTGGACAACTGGCCTTCTGATACAGTCGCCTCCAGCCGGTCGCCTTTGCGGCCCCGGTTTATCCACACAAGCCCACAGCCTGAGGCGCCCCCTGTGAACAAACCCCAGAGCTTCTTTCACCTGCACCTGATTTCCGACGCCACCGGCGAGACGCTGCTGGCGGCCGGCCGAGCCGCCTCGGCGCAATACAAGGATGCGCGCGCCATCGAGCATATCTATCCGCTCATCCGCACCGAAAAGCAGGTGGCGAAAGTCTTCGAGGACATAGAGGAGGAACCGGGCATCATCCTCTACACCGTCGTCGACCAGAAGCTGGCGCGCGGCATTGACGAGCGCTGCGCCACCATGGGGCTACCCTGTGTTTCGGTGCTGGAGCCGGTCCTCACCGTCTTCCAGTCCTATCTCGGCACGCCGGCCGGCCGCCGCGTCGGCGCCCAGCATGTGCTCGACGCCGATTATTTCCACCGTATCGACGCACTCAATTTCACCATGGAGCATGATGACGGCCAGCTGCCGCTCAATATGGACGACGCGGATGTGGTGCTGATCGGCATTTCCAGGACATCGAAGACGCCGACCAGCATCTATCTCGCCAACCGCGGCATCAAGACCGCCAACATCCCGATCGTGCTCGGCGTGCCGGTGCCCGAAAGCCTGGTCGCTGCCACCAAGCCGCTGATCGTCGGGCTGATCGCCACCGCCGAACGCATCTCGCATGTCCGGCAGAACCGCGTGCTCGGCAACAGCAGCACCTACGAAGCGACCGATTATGTCGACCGTGCCTCGATCGCCGAAGAGCTCGCCTATGCCCGCCAGATCTGCACCCGCCACAATTGGCCGATGATAGACGTCAGCCGCCGTTCGATCGAAGAGACCGCGGCAGCCATTGTTGCCCTGCGGGGGAAGAATAGATGATGGGATGGCAACGCGACCTCCTGCCCCAATCGACCACTATCGACCAGGCCCAGAACCCATGACCGAAAAAATCATCCTTGCCTCCGGCAGCCCGTTCCGCAAAGCAATGCTCATCAATGCCGGGCTCGGCATCGAAGCGGTGCCTGCCGATGTCGACGAGCGTGCGCTCGAGGCGCCGTTGCAGGACAGCGGTGTGTCGCCGGAAGATGTCGCCCTGATACTCGCCGAAGCCAAGGCGACCGAGGTCAGCGAACGCAGACCGGGCGCCCTGGTGCTCGGCTGCGACCAGACTTTGTCACTGGAAGATGAAGTGTTCCACAAGCCGGCCGACATGGAAGGCGCCCGCCGCCATCTGTTGGCGCTGTCGGGCAAGACGCATCAGCTGAACAGCGCCGCCGTGCTCTGCCGCAACGGCAAGGTGCTGTGGCGTCACGTCGGCATCGCCAGCCTTACCATGCGCAAGCTCGATCCGGCCTTCATCGGCCGGCATCTGGCCCGCGTCGGCGCCAAGGCGTTGTCGAGCGTCGGCGCCTACCAGATCGAGGGCGAAGGCATCCAGCTGTTCGAAAAGATCGAAGGCGATTATTTCACCATTGTCGGCCTGCCGCTGTTACCGGTGCTGGCGGAATTGCGTGCGCTCGGAGCCATCGATGGTTGAGAAAAAAGCTTTCGTCACCGGCCATCCGATCGCGCATTCGCGCTCGCCGAAGATCCACGGCTATTGGCTGAACACATACGGCATCGACGGCAGCTATCATGCGATCGATGTCGCGCCGGCCGATTTTCCCGAGTTCCTCTCTTCCCTCCCGGCCAATGGCTATCAGGGCGGCAACGTCACCATTCCACACAAGGAAGTCGCCTTTGCCCGGGTCGAGCGCCGCGACGAGGCGGCGGAGATGATCGGCGCGGTCAACATGCTGTGGCTGGACGACGGCGTGCTGTGGGGCGGCAATTCGGACTGGATCGGCTTTGCCGGCAATCTCGACGAGCATGCCCCGGGCTGGGAGAGAAACGCTCCGGCCGTGGTGCTCGGCGCCGGTGGCGCGTCGCGCGCGGTCATCCACGCGCTTAAAGTGCGCGGCATCAAAGATATCCGCATCGTCAACCGCACATTGGCGCGGGCGCAGGAACTCGCCGACCGCTTCGGGGCCGGCGTCTCGGCGCATGGCGCGGTCGGCGACTTGCTTGGCGATGCCGGCTTGCTGATCAACACGACGGCACTTGGCATGCATGGCGATGCGACGCTGGCCGCCGATCCGGCCGGCCTGCCAGCTCACGCCATTGTCGCAGACATCGTCTATGTGCCGCTGGAAACACCGCTGCTTGCCGCTGCCCGCGCGAGAAATTTGAAGACGGTCGACGGGCTCGGCATGCTGTTGCACCAGGCTGTGCCCGGTTTCGAACGCTGGTTCGGCAAGATGCCGCAGGTCACTGCCGAACTGCGGCAGATGATCGTCGCCGACATCCTCGCCAAATGATGGGTTGCAAATGATGGGCGCCAAATGATGATCGTGCTTGGCCTCACCGGATCGATCGGCATGGGCAAGTCGACCACGGCGAAGATGTTCGTCGACGCCGGCGTGCCGGTGCATGATTCCGACGAGACCGTGCATCGCCTCTATGCCGGCAAGGCAGCACCTCTCGTCGAGGCGGCCTTTCCCGGCACCGTGATTGCCGGTTCGGTCGACCGCACCGAGTTGGCGCGCCGCGTGATCGGCAACGCCGCCGCGCTGAAGACATTGGAGGCGATCGTTCATCCGCTGGTGCGGGCCGATGCCGACGCCTTTCTGGCAAGGCACCGCGCCGCCGCCGCGCCGCTCGTCGTGCTCGACATACCGCTGCTGTTCGAAACCGGCGGCCGCAACCGTGTCGACAAGGTCGTTGTCGTGACCGCGCCGGCCGATATCCAGCGCGCCCGCGTGCTGGCGCGTCCTGATATGAGCGAGGAAAAGCTGGCGGCCATCCTGGCCAAGCAGGTGCCCGATGCCGAAAAACGCCGGCAGGCCGATTTCGTCATCGACACCGGTGAAGGCATGGACGCCGCCCGCGCCGCGGTCGGCGCGATCATTGCCGAGCTCTCAGGACGCTGAGCTTGCCTGCTAACTCCTGGGGGATAAGTCGCGCCCATCAGGCTCCTGACGGCAGGCTGTCGGCATTGCCCATTGCCATTTTGTTCCGCTCCATGATTCTACTCCTCCAGGAGTGGGTTGATTCTATGCGTGAGATCATTTTCGATACCGAAACCACCGGACTCGACATGCGCGACGACCGCATCATCGAGCTTGGTGGCGTCGAGCTGGTCAACCGCTTCCCGACCGGCCGCACCTTCCACAAATTCATCAATCCGCAGGGGCGCGCCGTCCATGTCGAGGCGCAAGCCGTGCACGGCATCAGCGCCGCCGACCTCGTCGGCAAGCCGACCTTTGCCGAAATCGCCGAGGAATGGCTCGCCTTCACCGACGGCGCCAAGCTCGTCGCCCACAACGCCAATTTCGACATCGGCTTCCTCAACACGGAATTCGGGCGGCTCGGCCAGCCGGCCATAGACACCGGGCGCGTCGTCGACACGCTGGCGCTGGCGCGGCGCAAGCACCCTATGGGACCCAATTCGCTCGACGCGCTCTGCCGCCGCTACGGCATCGACAACGGCCACCGCACCAAGCACGGCGCGCTGCTCGATTCCGAGCTCCTGGCCGAAGTCTACATCGAACTCATCGGCGGCAAGCAGGCCGCACTTGTCCTCGACGCCGTCGTGGTGCAGCTCAACAGCAATGGCGACGTTGCCGATATCGACATCTCGATCGCCGCCAGGCCAATCGCCCTGCCGCCGCGCCTGACCGAGGGCGAGCGAGCGGCGCATGCGGGGCTGGTGGCGACGCTCGGTGAAAAGGCGCTGTGGCTGAAGGTGGCGGCGGGGTGAACGGATCGCGGAGGTAGCGTTCCGTCACACCCCTCTCTGGCCTGCCGGCCATCTCCCCCTCAAGGGGGGAGATCAGCAGCTTCGCCGCTCCAGCCCATTCCTGCAACGTCTAAAGTTGGCGAAGGTCGCGATGACGGCCAATCTCCCCCCTTGAGGGGGAGATGCCTGGCAAGGCAGAGGGGGGTGCTGTCCCGCCAGCATCTCAGTATACTAAAAGCCCGGCACGAAGCCGGGCTTTCAACTCATGCGCGTGACGCTTGCCTTCAGCTCACCTTGACCTTCGATGCCGCCTGGTCCTCGGCCAGCTTCTGCTGGAACATCTGTGCAAAATCGATCGGGTCGAGCATCAACGGCGGGAAGCCGCCATTGCGGGTGGCTTCGGCGATGATCTGGCGGGCGAACGGGAACAAAAGCCGCGGGCATTCGATGAACAGGATCGGCAGCATGTGCTCCTGCGGGAAGCCGGCGATGGCGAAGACGCCGCCATAGACCAGTTCGACATTGAACAGCACTTCCTGGTCGAAGGACGCCTTGGCGTTCAAGGTCAGATTGACGTCGAACTGCTTGTCGGAGAGCGGGTTGGCATTGACATTGACGTTGATCGCAATGCCTGGGGCCTTGTCGCGGCCGCGCAGCGAGTTCGGCGCGCCGGGGCTTTCGAAGGACAGGTCCTTCACATACTGGGCAAGCACGTTGAGCGACGGCTGCGCCGTTTCGCCGTTGCCGTTGGCGGCGCCGACCGGCGCGTCATCTTTGCTGGCCATGAGCCTTGTTCCTTTTGCCTGGACAGCAGCGCTGACCGAATTGAAATCGGGCGTTGGCTAGCATGGTCGGCAAGACAAGACAAGGTTTGCCGCCTTCAGGCCGAAAGGGGTCAATAGTCAGTCGTTGGCAAGGTGACGTTCAGTCGTCCTTCAGGCGGCGCCACGGCGAGTTATGGTCGGGACCGCGCTTGAAATCGTCCTCGCGCGAATAGTCGCGGTCGTCGAGGTCGATGACCTTGTCGCGCGACCTGCCGCGAAAACCGCCGGCGGTGAAATCGGTCGCGACGACGATGCGGCCCTTGAGCCTGCGCCAGGCAAGGTCGCGCACCGGCGGCAGGAACAGCAGCAGGCCGACAATATCGGTAATGAAGCCGGGGATGATCAACAGGATGGCGGCGACCACGATCATGGCGCCATGCGCGAGCTGGCGGCTGGGGTCGCCGCCGCCGGCCATCTCGGCGCGGACCCGCGCCATGACACCAAAACCCTGGTGCCGGAGCAGAAGCACGCCGGCAATGCTTGAAGCCAGCACCAGACCGACCGTCGCCAGCGCCCCGACCTCGCGGCCGACAATGACGAAACCGGCGATTTCCAGCAGCGGCAGCGCAAGCAGGAACAGAGGACGGAAGGAAATGCGCAAATCTTGACCGATCGTTTCCATGTTTGCCGGGCGGCGCATAATCGCCGCTGGCACTGAGGCCGTTAGATAGGTATGCCTGCCTTTGATTTGAATGATTGCGCCATGCGTTCTATATGCTTTGCATGTTTAACGCCATGCGACCGCCGCCCGGATTGGCTGGCGGTCCCGGCCAGGTCAGGGATTGATTGGCGAAAGATATGGGATTCTTCGACTTCGGCACCATTTTCTTTCTGATTGCGGCGGTGGTGATCTTTTTCCAGCTGCGCAACGTGCTTGGCCGCCGCACGGGCAGCGAGCGCCCGCCCTTCGATCCGTACACGGCCAGCCGCACCGAGAAGGACGCGACCCAGAAGCCCGAAAATGTGGTTTCGCTGCCACGCAAGCGCATGCCGGGCGAGACGGCTGCCGAGACCTACGCGGCCATCGATGCCTTCGCCAAGCCCGACACCGACCTCAACAAGGGCCTGCGCGCGATCAAGGACAATGATCCCTCCTTCGACCCCAAAGTCTTCGTCGACGGCGCCAAGATGGCCTACGAGATGATTGTCATGGCCTATGCCGATGGCGACCGAAAAACGCTGAAGAACCTGTTGTCGCGCGAGGTTTTTGACGGCTTCGTTGCCGCGATTGGCGACCGCGAGGCGAAAGCCGAAAAGATCCAGTCCTCCTTCGTCGGCATCGACAAGGCCGACATCGTCTCGGCCGAGATGAAGGGCGGCGAGGCCCACATCACGCTGCGTATCGTGAGCGAACTGATTTCGGCGACCCGCGACAAGGCGGGTGCGGTCATCGATGGCGATCCCGAGACGGTGGCCGAGGTCAAGGATGTCTGGACCTTCGCCCGCGACACACGCTCGCGAGATCCGAACTGGAAGCTGGTCGCCACCGAGGAAGAAGACTGAGCCTATGCATGTCGCCCGGTGCGGGCAGCTTTTTTGGGATAGCGACATGCAGGCAAACATGGGCAGTGGCGAGGCTGAGGTGTCGCTCTCGCCGCTTTTCGTGGAAAAGTCCTTCGATGATCTTCCCGGTTGGAATTCCGATGACCATCTGCCCGCTTTCGAAGCCTTCCGCCGTTCGGCCTTTCATGTCCTGAACAAGCCCTACCGCACCGGTTCGTTGGGCGTCCGGTTCGACGCGTTTGCCGGCGCTTATGACGAGGCGCGCACCGTTTCGCCGGCGAATCGGTCGGCGGCCAAGGCTTTTTTCGAGCGCCATTTCGCCCCAGTCCAGATTCGATCCGAAAACCTCGGCCTGGTCACCGGCTTCTACGAGCCCGAGGCCGAGGCCTCACCAGTGCGCACGGATGAATTCACGGTGCCGCTTCTGGCGCGGCCGGCCGATCTCGTCGACATCGACGACGCCAACCGTCCCAAGGGCATGGACGACTATCTGGCCTTCGCCCGCAGCACGCCGCAGGGCCCGGTTGAATATTTCGACCGCGGTGAGATCGAGCGCGGCGCGCTGGCCGGCCAAGGCCTGGAAATCGCCTGGCTTGCCGACAAGGTCGACGTCTTCTTCATCCATGTGCAAGGTGCGGCCAGGCTGAAAATGACGGACGGCCGGCTTTGCCGCGTCACCTATGCCGCCAAATCCGGCCAGCGTTTCAGCGGTCCGGGGAAGATTCTCGCCGAACTCGGCGAAATCCCACTGGAAAAAGTGACGATGCAGTCTATCCGCGCCTGGTTCAGGGCGCATCCGGATCGCGTCGACGAGATCCTCTGGCAGAACCGCTCCTACATCTTCTTTCGCGAAGCCGATGTCGACGATGCCGCACTCGGTCCTATCGCCGCCGCCAAGGTGCCGTTGACGCCGGGCCGTTCGCTCGCGGTCGACCGGCTGCTGCACACATTCGGTACCCCCTTCTACATCGACACTCCGTCGCTGACCGCCTTCGACGGAAAACCGTTCCGGCGGCTGATGATTGCGCAGGACACCGGCTCGGCCATCATCGGACCGGCGCGGGGCGATCTGTTCGCCGGCTCCGGCGATGCGGCCGGCGAGATCGCCGGCGTCGTTCGCAATGCGGCCGATTTCTATGCCTTGGTTCCACGCGCTCTCGTTTCGGAATCGAATCGATGAGCAAGCGCCCCGATAAACTCAACGAAGACGACCGGGTGCTGTGGAACCTGGTGGCGCGCACCGCCCGACCGCTGAAGGGCCGGACCGCGGTCGAGATTCCCGACATCGTCGTAGACCCTAGGCCGGCACAGACGCCGGTCGCTGTCGGTCCGGTCCTCGCCGCCAAGCCGAAGGCGCAGCATGTATCGCACGCGCTGGACGAGCCGACATTGGACAAGCTGAAGAAGGGCCGGCTGCCGATCGAAGGCCGCGTCGATCTGCATGGCATGACCCAGGACGAGGCCTATTCGCTGCTGTTTTCGTTCCTGCACCGGGCCCATGCCGGCGGCATCCGCTATGTCCTCGTCATTACGGGAAAAGGGTCGTCGTCGGGCGGCGACGGCGTCTTGCGGCGCGCCGTGCCTGCCTGGCTGTCGACGCCTGCCTTCCGGCCGCTGGTCTCCAGCCACGATCACGCCGCCCGCAACCACGGCGGTTCGGGCGCGCTCTACGTTCGGCTCAGGCGAACCCGCTGATGACGCCCTTCGGCGAAAAACTGCGGGCGCTTCGAGCCGAGCGCGGCTTGCGCCAGAAGGACATGGCGCAGGCGATCGGAGTCAGCGCCGCCTATTTGTCGGCGCTGGAACATGGCCGCCGCGGCGCGCCGACCTGGACGCTGATCCAGAAGATCATCGGCTATTTCAACGTCATCTGGGACGATGCCGAAGAGCTGGCGCGTCTGGCCGAGGCCTCACATCCGCGGGTGAGACTCGATACGTCCGGCCTCAGTCCTGCCGCCACCGAGTTGGCCAATCTCCTGGCCGAAAACATCGAGAAGCTGGACGAAGCCGAGCTTGCCCGCATCACCGCGTCGATCCGGGCCGCACTGGAGCGGCGAGAGTAATCCGGTAAGCGATGCCAAGGCGCAAGGTTTGCTTGCGCTGTTCCTGAAAGCGATGCCCGCCGGCCGATAGCCAGCGGGCATATGTCACGATTACTTCGCGCCGGCCTGGCCGCCACGGCCGCCAGTGCTGTCATGATCGCCGCCGCGGCCACCGCCCAGGCAGTCCGAGTTGAGCTCGCAACAGCGATTGCCCCAGTTGTTGGTCTTGGCGCAACCGGTCTGATCGGCCATGGCGGATCCGGCCAAGGAAGACACCGCAACAACGGCGAGGAAGGCATTACGAAGGAAAGCAGTCATTTGAAGTCTCCATGTTTGGGTGGTTGGGTTCTGGTTACGGCTGTGTGTCGCCGCTGGAGACGGTTTGGTTCACGCAGGTAGCGAAATTTTTTGAGGAGGCGTTTCGAGAGATAAGATTTCGAGGGCAGCGCTGCCCTCATCCGCCTGCCGGCGACTATTTTGCAACGTTGACGATTGGCGAACCGATGGCAGCATCTTTCTCCCCGTCACTATACAGGGAGAAATGCCCGGCAGGGCAATGAGGGGCAGCGCCGACTTGCGGTTATCTCGTGAAAGTTATTAGCCGCGGGCTTCCGACGAAGCTGTTCGCAGCGACGCGCTCACATGCATCGTCTTTATTTACTGGACCGCGCCGACCAGCACCTGCTGGCCGCCGCGGATCGAGACCCAGCGGCCGGTGTTGTCGATGGCCTGCCGCTTGAGGAAGCGATAGCCGGTGGCGTCCCAGATCTTCACCTTGTCGGTCAGATTGTCGAGGACGTAGTCGCCCTTGTCGGTGCGCACGGTCAGCACGGCATGGCCTTCGCCGTCCGGCTTGCGCACGACGGTGATCAAGAGATCGGCCAGCGACACGCCAGAGCGCGAGAGCTGGCGGCGCTTTTCCAGCACATAGTCTTCGCAATCGCCGACGCCCTTGTCGGGATAGGCCCAGACCTCGTCCTTGCCATAGATGTCGTAGTCGCTCATCGGCTTGACGGCGGCGTTGACCCTTGACGTCACGTTGATCAGCTTGCGCATGAAGGCGTCGGTCATCGCGGCGGGGTTGAGGTTGCTCGGCCGGATCGAGCATTCGCCGGGCTGGGTTTTACAGAAATCATAGTGGCCGATCGGCTGCGAGGTCATGCCGCCCGTCGCCATGGCGCCGCCTGCAAGTGCCGGCACTGCCCAGCACGCAGAGATCGCCAGCCCTGCTGCCGCCCACAAGCGCAGCGTCCGTGCCATCGGTGAGGAAGTCATTGTCCCCGTTCGCCCTTGTTCTTAACGAAAGGTTAAAGGGGATTTACACTCCGTGTCAATTATAAGGGGAGCCAGATTCTTCGGCATGGTTACCCGCGCCCGCCCAACAGCGTCTATTGTGCAACAGAACGCCGGTGGCGCGCAAAATCGCCCCGCTTTTGTGGGCAATGCACGCTGCAGCCGGATCGAGCCTCAGCTTTTGGCGGAGCGGACCAGCCTTGGTTTCACCGCAACCCGGTTCTGGCGGCCGTAGCTGGTGATGAAATCGACGATGCGCGGCACGATTTCCGAGCGGAATCGCGACCCGTTGAAGACGCCGTAGTGGCCGACGGCCGGCTGCATGTAATGCGCATGCCGGTCAGCCGGGATGTTGGGGCAGAGATCGTGGGCGGCCTGGGTCTGGCCGAGACCGGAAATGTCGTCGTTCTCGCCTTCGACCGTGAACAGCGCGACATTGCGGATCGCCTTGGTGTCGACCACCTCGCCGCGATGCGTCATCTCGCCCTTGGGCAGCGCATGGCGCACGAACACCGTGTCGACGGTCTGCAGATAGAATTCCGCCGTCAGGTCCATCACCGCCAGATATTCGTCGTAGAAATCGCGGTGCTTCTCGGCATTGTCGCCGTCATGCTTGACCAGATGCATGAAGAAGTCCTTGTGGGCGGTGATGTGGCGGTCGAGGTTCATGCTCATGAAGCCCGACAGCTGCAGGAACCCCGGATAGACCTCGCGGCCGAAGCCCGGCACCGGCCATGGCGCATGCATGATGACGTTGTCGCGGAACCAGTCGATGCCCTTTTCCTTGGCCAGAAGATTGACCGCGGTCGGGTTGCGGCGTGTGTCGATCGGCCCGCCCATCAGGGTCATGGTCGAGGGCACGAAGGGATCGCCGCGCTTTTCCATCAGCGCCACCGCTGCCAGCACCGGCACCGAAGGCTGGCACACCGCCATCACATGGGTGTCCGGCCCCAGCGCATGCAGCATGTCGATGATGTAGTCGATATAATCGTCGAGGTCAAAATGGCCGTCGGTCACCGGTACCATGCGGGCATCGACCCAGTCGGTGATGTGCACGTCGGCATAGGGCAGCATCGCCTCGACCGTGCCGCGCAGCAGCGTCGCATAATGGCCCGACATCGGCGCCACGATGAGAAGCTTGGGGTCGGCCTTTCGCCCGGCGGGCACCGACCGCTCGAAGCGGGTAAGATCGCAGAACGGCTTCGACCACACCGTCTTTTCGCTGACCTCGACGCTCTTCCAGTCGACCACGGTCTTGCTCAGGCCGAAATGCGGCTTGCTGTAGCGGCGCGTCGTGCGCTCGAACAGTTCGGCGGTGGCGGCGACCGAGCGGCCCCACGGCGTATGCGAAAACGGATTGAGCGGGTTGGTGTAGAACAGCCGCACCGCATCGGCATAAAGCCGCGCGGGCTGCAAGGCGGCATGGTTCATTTCGTAGAGCTGGTAGAACATCAGGTACTCCGCAGCTGCCGTGACCGAAGGGACGACGGACAGCGCCGAGCCTTGAATGTCTCGCGCGGAGGTTAACAAGATATTGCTGCGATGCAATACGTCACGTGGCGTGACATATGCCAATCTTTCGTCCAAGGCCTTGAGAAACCGCGTTGGGCGGGTGCAGCCGGCTCAATGTGCACTGCAAAATGCAAGGCTGTTGGACAACGGGGCAGGATGTGTCCGGCCCGATCGGGCCGGACTTGGACAGATCTAGACGCGCGCCATGCACACCGAGGTATGGCCGGAGCCGATGAAGCCGAGTTGGCCGGCGGCGCCCTTGGACAGATCGAGCACGCGCCCTTTGATGAACGGGCCGCGGTCGTTGATGCGCACGATGACGCTGCGGCCATTATTCTGGTTGGTCACTTTCAACTTGGTGCCGAAAGGCAGGCTGCGGTGCGCGGCGGTCAGCGCCGACGGGTTCATGCGTTCGCCATTGGCGGTCCTGGAATGCAGTGCGTACCAGGAGGCGCGGCCGCACTGGCCGGCGGCGGAGGAGGCGGACGCACCGACCATTAGGCCAGCCGCGACCGTTACCGCGACAAGCGCGGTCTGGTTTGTTTTCTTCATGTTGGGGGGATTGGCTCCGTTTTCGACAGACCCCAGCCGTTAAGTGTCGAATAAGGCAGGAAATGCGGCAAGCATCGGGCAGTTCCGTGGCACTGGCACACGTTTGGAGTCGCTGAGAAACAGTTTGTCAGGCATCTTTCGTGTGGCGCGGCCGTATCGCCGGCGATATTGCGAGCTGTTTCACAGATTCCGTGAGCAAGGCAGGACGTTATAGTACAAGTAGAAGAGAGCGCGATTGGGCGCCGTCCTTTCGCTCTGTCATCACGGTCATGGCGCAGGTGACGATCGACTTCGGAAAGGAATCTTGGCGATGAGACTGTTCAGATATCTGCTGGCGCTGATCGTGCTCGCCATCGGCGCGCTGTGGTCGCTGCAGGGCATTGGCGTGGTCGGCGGCAGTTTCATGACCGGCCAGTCGCAATGGCTCTATATCGGCATCGTGACCATGCTGGTCGGTTTCGCCGGGCTGGTATGGGCGAGCCGTTCGCGGGGGTGAGTTGCGACGAAAAATCGACCCACACAGATCGACCCCCACTCCGTCGAGCTTCGCTCGACACCTCTCCCCGATCGACGGGGGAGAGGAAAGGCGGAGTGGGGAAGGCGCTGGTCAAACCCGCAGTCGCAAACAGGGCCAACCCGGCGAGCAAGAAAACAGCCACCCCATATTGCCGGTCCATTCTGTTACCTATCTATCCGGTTCGGATAGAAGGTAGTGTGCTGAGAGTTCTGCAAATTCGCTGAGAGGGGGCGGTCATGGCAGGCTGGTGATTGTTCACGTCACCTGATTCCCGCGAAGGAACGC
>NZ_JAMYSN010000045.1:0-24614 GCF_040321955.1 Mesorhizobium sp. M0217
TTCTCTTCGGGCGCCGCATCGATCTGGTCGTAGCGCTTGTACTCGCCAAAATACTTCGTGATCGCCGCCGTCAGCGACGTCTTGCCATGATCGACGTGGCCAATCGTGCCAATGTTCACATGAGGCTTGTTACGCTCGAATTTACCTTTTGCCATGTGATGTCTCCAATCTGCTCGCCCGTACGGGCCTTGAATTAAGTTACCGATGCAACCCGTTCAGGTTACGCGTATTTCTTCTGGACTTCCTGGGCGACCGCGGTCGGCACAGGCTCATAGTGATCGAACTGCATCGTGTAGGCCGCGCGGCCCTGGCTCATCGAGCGCAGGTTGTCGACGTACTTGAACATGTTGGCCAGCGGCACCATCGCGTTGATGACGACAGCCACGCCGCGAGCTTCCTGGCCCTGGATCTGGCCACGACGGCCGTTCAGGTCGCCGATGACGCTGCCGACGTAGTCTTCCGGGGTCACGACTTCGACCTTCATGATCGGCTCGAGCAGCTGCACGCCAAGCTTGGGTGCGGCTTCACGGAAGCAGGCGCGGCCGGCGATTTCGAACGCCAGGACGCTGGAGTCCACATCGTGGTAAGCGCCGTCGATAAGCGTCGCCTTGACGCCGATCATCGGGAAGCCCGCGAACGGACCCGACGACATGACGCTGTTGATGCCCTTTTCGACACCCGGGATGTATTCCTTGGGAACCGCACCGCCGACGATCTTGGTCTCGAACTCGAACTCCGAGCTTTCCGGGTTCGGTTCGAACACGATCTTGACGCGAGCGAACTGACCGGTACCGCCGGTCTGCTTCTTGTGGGTGTAGTCCTGCTCGTGCCTGCGGGTGATGGTCTCGCGGTAAGCCACCTGCGGCGCGCCGACATTGGCCTCGACCTTGAACTCGCGGCGCATGCGGTCGACGATGATGTCGAGGTGAAGCTCGCCCATGCCCGAAATGATGGTCTGGCCGCTTTCCTCGTCGGTCTTGACGCGGAAGGACGGATCCTCGGCGGCCAGGCGGTGAAGGGCGAGGCCCATCTTTTCCTGGTCGTTCTTGGTCTTCGGCTCGATGGCGATCTGGATGACCGGATCGGGGAATTCCATGCGCTCGAGGATGACCGGGTGCAGCGGATCGCTGAGCGTGTCGCCGGTGGTCGTGTCCTTGAGGCCAGCCAGAGCGACGATGTCGCCGGCAAAGGCTTCTTCGACGTCGGCGCGCGAATTCGCATGCATCTGCAGCATGCGGCCGATGCGCTCTTTCTTGCCCTTGACGGTGTTGTCGACCGAGATGCCCTTGGTCAGCTTGCCCGAATAGATGCGGGCAAAGGTCAGTGAGCCGACGAACGGGTCGTTCATGATCTTGAAGGCCAGCATCGACAGCGGCTCGTTGTCGTCGGCATGACGCTCGATCTCGGCGTCGGTCTTGGCGTCGACGCCCTTGATGGCGGGAACATCGGCCGGCGACGGCAGGTATTCGACGACTGCGTCGAGCAGCGGCTGCACGCCCTTGTTCTTGAAGGCCGAGCCACAGAACATCGGGTAGAACTTGACCGCGATGGTGCCCTTGCGGATCAGCGCGCGGATCTCGTCATTCGACGGCATCTTGCCTTCGAGGTAATTCTCGAGTGCCGTCTCGTCCATTTCGACAGCGGCTTCGATCATCTTCTCGCGGTATTCTTCGGCGCGAGCCTGCAGGTCGGCCGGGATCTCGACGACGTCCCAGGCAGCGCCCAGCGTCTCGTCGCGCCAGACCAGCGCGTTCATCTCGACGAGATCGACGACACCCTTGAACTCGGTCTCGGCGCCGATCGGCAGCTGCATGACGACGGCATGCGCACCAAGACGCGAGCCGATCATCTCGACCGAGCGGTAGAAGTCGGCGCCGATCTTGTCCATCTTGTTGCAGAAGATCATGCGCGGAACTTTATACTTGTCGGCCTGGCGCCAGACGGTTTCCGTCTGCGGCTCAACACCGGCATTGGCATCGAGCAGCGCAATGGCGCCGTCGAGCACGCGCAGCGAACGCTCGACCTCGATGGTGAAGTCGACGTGTCCGGGAGTGTCGATGATGTTGAAGCGGTACATCTTGCCGCTGCGACCCTTCCAGAAGGTCGTGGTGGCGGCGGACGTGATCGTGATGCCGCGCTCCTGCTCCTGCTCCATCCAATCCATGGTGGCAGCGCCGTCGTGGACTTCGCCGATCTTGTGCGACTTGCCCGTGTAATAGAGAACGCGCTCGGTGGTCGTCGTCTTGCCGGCGTCAATATGCGCCATGATACCGAAATTGCGGTAGTCTTCGATTTTGTATTCGCGGGCCATCGTGGATGCCTTCTCAGTCTCGTTCGCGCTTTACCAGCGGTAGTGCGCGAAAGCGCGGTTGGCTTCTGCCATCTTGTGGGTGTCTTCACGCTTCTTCACGGCGGTGCCGCGGTTATTGGCCGCGTCCATCAGCTCGCCGGAGAGGCGGTCGACCATGGTGGTCTCGTTGCGGTTGCGCGCAGCTGCAATCAGCCAGCGGATCGCCAGGGCCTGGCGGCGCTCGGGGCGCACATCGACCGGAACCTGGTAGGTAGCGCCGCCGACGCGGCGCGACCGGACTTCCACATGCGGCGCGACATTGTCGAGCGCCTGATGGAAGACGGTGACCGGCTCCTGCTTGGTCTTCGACTGAACCTGGTCGAGCGCACCGTAGACGATGGTCTCGGCAACCGACTTCTTGCCGTCATACATGACGGCGTTCATGAACTTGGTGACGATCAGATCGCCGAACTTCGGGTCCGGATTGATCTCACGCTTTTCTGCACTGTGACGACGCGACATGGCTTTTGTCTCTCAATCTCGTAGCCCGACGCATTCAAGCAGCGCCAGGGCCGGAAAATCTTACTTCGGACGCCCCTTACTTCGGACGCTTGGCGCCGTACTTCGAACGGCGCTGCTTGCGGTTCTTCACGCCCTGCGTGTCGAGCACGCCGCGGATGATGTGGTAGCGCACGCCCGGAAGATCCTTTACGCGGCCGCCGCGGATCATGACCACGGAGTGTTCCTGAAGGTTGTGGCCTTCGCCGGGGATGTAGCCGATCACTTCAAAGCCGTTGGTCAGGCGGATCTTGGCCACCTTGCGCAGTGCCGAGTTCGGCTTCTTCGGCGTCGTTGTATAGACGCGCGTGCAGACGCCCCGCTTCTGCGGGTTCTGCTGCATGGCCGGGACCTTGTTGCGCTTCACCGGCGCAATGCGCGGCTTGCGGATCAGCTGGTTGACGGTAGGCATTAAACCCTCTTGTCTCTCAATTCCGTGTCTCGCCCGGTCAGGGCCGCTCAAAGCGCCAATTCCATACGCAAATTCGGGCCATAAACCGCGCCTCGCGGTCCTGCCCGAACAAAATGCAGAGGAAGCGGGAACCGCTTCATGCGCGCCGGAAATGTCTTTTCGCTCGTAAAACGAACCCTGTTTGAGGCAAACTCCAAAGCGTGTCGCTTCGGAAGGGAGAGCCTCACATCGGTTCTGACTGGGCGGCTTCTACTCGCAAGACCGTGAACCGTCAACCCCGGCACGCCAAATATTGCGCGCTGACGACGGCTTGGCAGCCATGCGAAAAACGCATGTAATTTTCTTTCTTCGTTTTGCAAGGCAGAGGAAGAAAGTGACCGGGGCAGACAAGAAAGTGACCGGCTTTTGGCTGTCATGCGCGGGTTCTTCATGGCAAAAGGCGCCATGGACAGCCCAAAACCCCTCGCCCGCCCCCGTCTCAAGAGGAATCAGCCCGTGAACGACAATGAGGAACGCCCGGTCACCATCGTCACCGGCCGGGTCTGGAAAAAGAAGGGCGGCAAGCCGGAAGGCGTCCATGTGATGCTGGTTGCGCCCGACGACGATTCGGCCGTGCGCCGGGTGCTCGAATCGCTTGCGGCCGAAGGCTATGCCGAGGTCGAGCTCGACCAGATCGGCGATATGGACGGCGAACCCGACGAGGAGCCGCATCTGTCAGCCTTTCAGGGTGCGCTCGAAGGCGAAGTGTCGATCGTTACGTTCGAGGTTCCGCTCTGAGCGTGGCCGGCTGCTTGCGCCTGTCACCGCGCCGGCTTGCCCGGCACCGGTTCTCTGCTAAGAACCGAGCGACTTAACCAGCCAAATTCGAATCCGCGGAGTTCCCATGCCCTCGAACAATGGTCCCATCAAGCTCGGCATCGTCGGCGTCGGCAAGATCGTGCGCGACCAGCATCTGCCGGCAGTGGCCAAGGATGCGGACTACCGCCTAATCGCCGCCGCCAGCCGGCACGGCAAGGTGGACGGCATCCCGAATTTACCGACCATCGAGGCGATGATCGACGCGGTGCCCGACCTCGAGGCCGTCTCGCTGTGCATGCCGCCGCAGTTCCGCTACGACGCGGCACGCACGGCGCTGATGGCGAAGAAGCACGTTTTCCTGGAGAAGCCGCCGGGCGCCACCGTCAGCGAGGTCGAGGACCTGAAGCGGCTGGCGGCAGCCAACGGCGTCTCACTGTTCGCCAGCTGGCATTCGCGCTACGCGCCGGCAGTGGAGGCCGCGCGCGCCTTCCTGGCGTCGGCCAGGGTCAACTCGGCTGCTATCGTCTGGAAGGAAGACGTCCGCCGCTGGCACCCAAACCAGGACTGGATCTGGGCGGCCGGCGGTTTCGGCGTCTTCGATCCCGGCATCAACGCACTGTCGATCGCAACCCACATCCTGCCGGCGATGTTCATCACCTCGGCCGTCCTCGACTTTCCGGAAAACCGCGCCTCGCCGGTGGCGGCCCACGTGACCTTCCGCACCTCCGACGGATTGCCGGTGACCATGGAGCTCGACTGGCTGCAGACTGGACCACAGAGCTGGGACATCCTGGCCGACACCGACAAGGGCAAGATGGTGTTGTCGGGCGGCGGCACCAGGCTCGCCATCGACGGAAAGGTGGTTCACGACGAGCCGGAAGCCGAATATCCCCAGCTTTACCGGCGCTTCGCTGAAATCGTACGCGCCGGCGTCTCCGATGTCGATTTGGCACCCCTGCAGCACGTGGCCGACGCCTTCATGCTCGGCAAGCGCAATGTGGTGGAAGCGTTCTTCGATTGAGCGATGAGTTCTGCCGGACCGCAGTCCGGACACTCATCATGCAGCCTTACTCGACGATCGCAATCGCAAACCCGTCATAGCCTTTGGCGCCGACGGTCTGGATGGCGGTGCCGTCCAGGCGCTTGTCGCCGCCGATGAAGGAAAACGCACCGCGTGCGCCTTCGACATACGCGTCACGGCCATCGTCGTTGAGCACGGTGCCGTCGCGGATGACGTTGTCGCAGATGATGACCGTCCCCGGCCGCGACAGGCGCATGGCCCATGACAGATAATTCGGGTTGTTCGGCTTGTCCGCGTCGATGAAGATCAGATCGAACGGACCGGCATTTTCGGCAGCCAGCGTCTCAAGCGACTGAAGCGCGGGGCCGATCCTGAGCTCGACCTTGTCCGGCACCCCTGCCCGCTCGAGATTCGAGTGCGCGACTTTTGCATGATGCGGCTCGAGTTCGAGCGTCACGATCTTGCCGCCGACGGGCAATCCCCCTGCCATCCAGATGGTCGAGTAGCCGCCAAGCGTGCCGATCTCCAGCACCTTCCTGGCGCCGCTGATGCGGACCAGCAGCGACAGCAGCTTGCCCTGCGCCGGCGATACGTCGATGGCCGGCAGGCCCTGGTCGCGGTTGGCCGCAAGCACCGCTTCGAGGATGGGATCTGCCTCGAAGAGAGAGGAAACGATGTAGTCGTCGACGTCAGTCCAAACCTTCTTGCTCATGTTTTCCTCGATTCGATTGGGGGTCAAAACGCGAAAAGGGGCCACTGGGGCCCCCTTCCTTCTTCTCGTCCTACCGCGCTTACTGCGCGGCGTTGACCATGTCGGTCAGCATCGGCTCGGCGACCTCGACACCGGAGGCCTTGCGGCGTTCGTCGATGATCAGTTCGTCGCGCGAGGTGGCGATGCGCCGGATCTGGCTCATCGTGCCGCCGGTACCGGCCGGGATCAGCCGGCCGACGATGACGTTTTCCTTCAGGCCCTGCAGCATGTCGGTCTTGCCGGCAACCGCAGCTTCGGTCAGCACCCTGGTCGTCTCCTGGAAGGAGGCGGCCGAGATGAAGGAAGGCGTCTGCAGCGAGGCCTTGGTTATGCCCAGCAGCACCGGCTGGCCTTCGGCCGGCTTCTTGCCGTCCTCGACCAGGCGCTCGTTGACCTCTTCCAGTTCGATCACGTCGACGTGGTCGCCCGGAATGTAGGTCGAGTCGCCCTGTACCGTGATCTCGACCTTCTGCAGCATCTGGCGAACGATCACCTCGATGTGCTTGTCGTTGATCGACACGCCCTGCAGACGGTAGACTTCCTGGATTTCGTTCACGAGGTAGGAAGCAAGTGCTTCCACGCCCTTGATCGCCAGGATGTCGTGCGGCGCCGGATTGCCGTCGAGGATGTAGTCGCCCTTCTCGATGACGTCGCCGTCCTGGAGATGGAACGGCTTGCCCTTCGGGATCAGGTATTCGACCGGCTCAAGCGTCGAGTCATGCGGCTCGATGATGATGCGGCGCTTGTTCTTGTAGTCGCGGCCGAAGCGGATCGTGCCATCGATCTCGGCGATGATGGCGTGATCCTTCGGACGACGTGCCTCGAACAGTTCGGCAACACGCGGCAGACCGCCGGTAATGTCCTTGGTCTTGGCGCTTTCCATTGGGATACGCGCCAAAACGTCGCCGGGACGAACCTGCGAACCCGGCTCGACCGAAAGAATGGCCTCTACCGAGAGCAGGAAGCGGGCGTCGCCGCCCTTCGACAGCTTGCCGACCTTGCCCTTGGGGTCAAGGATGGCGATCGCCGGCTTGAGGTCGTTGCCGCGTGGCGTCGAGCGCCAGTCGATGACCTCGCGCTTGGTGATGCCGGTCGATTCGTCGGCCGTTTCCTGAACGGAAATGCCGTCGACCAGATCCTCGTACGACACCTTGCCCTCGATTTCGGTAAGGACAGGGCGGGTATAGGGATCCCATTCGGCGATACGCTGGCCCCGCTTCACCTTGTCGCCATCGTCCACGAAGATGCGCGAACCATAGGTAAGGCGATGCGAGGCACGCTCCTTGCCGGCTTCGTCGAGGATCAGCACCGCCATGTTGCGGCCCATGACCATCTGCTGGCCGTCCGAGTTGCGCACCACGTTGCGGTTGCGGATCTCGACCTTGCCCTCATACGAGGCTTCAAGGAACGAGCTGTCCACCACCTGCGCCGTACCGCCCATGTGGAAGGTACGCATGGTGAGCTGGGTGCCCGGCTCGCCGATCGACTGCGCCGCGATGACGCCGACGGCTTCGCCCTGGTTGACCGGGGTGCCGCGGGCAAGATCGCGTCCGTAGCAGACCGCGCACACGCCGATCCTGACCTCGCAGGTCAGTGCCGAGCGAATGCGGACCGACTGCACGCCGGCCTTTTCGATCTTTTCCACGTCACGTTCGTCCATCAGCGTTCCGGCCTTGACCAGAACTTCGCCCGAAACCGGATGCGTGATGTCGTCGAGCGAGGTGCGGCCCAGCACGCGCTGGCCGACCGAAGCGACGACCTGACCGGCATCGACGATCGGCTGCATGGTGAGGCCCTTGTCGGTGCCGCAATCCACGGAGTTGACGATGCAGTCCTGCGCCACGTCGACCAGACGACGGGTGAGGTAACCCGAGTTCGCCGTCTTCAAGGCGGTGTCGGCCAGACCCTTGCGGGCGCCGTGGGTCGAGTTGAAGTACTCGAGCACGGTCAGGCCTTCCTTGAAGTTCGAGATGATCGGCGTCTCGATGATTTCACCCGAGGGCTTTGCCATCAGGCCGCGCATGCCGGCGAGCTGACGCATCTGGGTGGGCGAACCACGCGCACCCGAATGCGACATCATGTAGATCGAGTTCATCGGCTTTTGACGGCCACTGTCCTCGAACTCGACGGCCTTGATGCGGGCCATCATCTCGTCGGCGACCTTTTCCGAGCACTTGGCCCAGGCGTCGACGACCTTGTTGTACTTCTCGCCCTGAGTGATCAGGCCGTCATTGTACTGCTGCTCGTATTCCTTGGCCAAAGCTTCGGTGTCGGAAACCAGCTTGATCTTGGCGTCCGGGATCAGCATGTCGTCCTTGCCGAACGAAATGCCGGCGCGGCAGGCGTGGCTGAAGCCGAGGGCCATGATGCGGTCGCAGAAAATGACCGTCTCCTTCTGACCGCAGTGGCGGTAGACGGTGTCGATCATCTTGGAGATGTTCTTTTTGGTCATCTCCTGGTTGGCCGTCTCGTAAGGCACATTGACGTTCTTCGGCAGCAGCTCGCCGATGATCATGCGGCCAGGCGTGGTGTCGTAGATTTTCGACACGACCTTGCCTTCGGCGTCGACCGTGCGGAAACGACCCTTGATCTTGGAGTGCAGCGTCACCGCCTTGGTCTCGAGCGCGTGCTGGAGTTCGCCCATGTCGGCAAACACCATGCCTTCGCCCGGCTCGTTCTGATTGACGATCGAGAGATAGTAGAGACCCAGGACCATGTCCTGCGAAGGCACGATGATCGGCGCGCCGGAAGCCGGGTGCAGGATGTTGTTGGTCGACATCATCAGCACGCGGGCTTCAAGCTGCGCTTCCAACGAGAGCGGCACGTGAACGGCCATCTGGTCGCCGTCGAAGTCGGCGTTGAAGGCCGTGCAGACCAGCGGATGCAGCTGGATCGCCTTGCCTTCGATCAGGATCGGCTCGAACGCCTGGATGCCGAGGCGGTGCAGCGTCGGCGCACGGTTCAAGAGCACCGGATGCTCGCGGATGACCTCGTCGAGGATATCCCAGACTTCCGGACGCTCCTTCTCGACCAGCTTCTTGGCCTGCTTGACGGTCGAGGAGAACCCCTTGGCGTCGAGGCGGGCGTAGATGAACGGCTTGAACAGTTCGAGCGCCATCTTCTTCGGCAGGCCGCACTGGTGCAGCTTGAGCTCCGGACCGGTGACGATGACCGAACGGC
This sequence comes from Mesorhizobium sp. M0217, assembly GCF_040321955.1. NCBI lineage: Bacteria > Pseudomonadati > Pseudomonadota > Alphaproteobacteria > Hyphomicrobiales > Phyllobacteriaceae > Mesorhizobium > Mesorhizobium sp. M0217. The sequence continues at coordinate 9,011 of NZ_JAMYSN010000045.1, forward strand.
CCGAATAGTCGACGCGCTTGCCGAGCAGGTTCTGGCGGAACCGGCCCTGCTTGCCCTTCAACATGTCCGACAGCGACTTCAGCGGACGCTTGTTGGCGCCGGTGATGACGCGGCCGCGACGGCCGTTGTCGAACAGCGCATCGACGGCTTCCTGCAGCATGCGCTTTTCATTGCGCACGATGATGCCGGGGGCGCGCAGCTCGATCAGCCGCTTCAGACGGTTGTTGCGGTTGATGACGCGGCGATAGAGATCGTTCAGGTCGGACGTCGCGAAACGTCCACCATCCAGAGGAACCAGCGGGCGCAGGTCCGGCGGGATCACCGGAACCACCTTCATGATCATCCATTCCGGACGGTTGCCGGACTCCATGAAGTTCTCGACGACCTTGAGCCGCTTCAGATACTTCTTCTGCTTCAGCTCGGACGTGGTCGAAGCCAGTTCCGAACGCAGGTCGCCGGCGATCTTCTCCAGGTCCATGCCGGCCAGAAGGTCATGAATGGCCTCGGCGCCGATCATGGCGGTGAACGAATCCTCGCCATACTCGTCGACGGCGATCATGTACTCTTCCTCGCTGAGCAGCTGGTGCTCCTTCAGCGCGGTGAGGCCAGGCTCGGTGACGATGTAGTTCTCGAAGTAGAGGACGCGCTCGATGTCCTTCAGGGTCATGTCGAGCAGCGTGCCGATGCGCGACGGCAGCGACTTCAGGAACCAGATGTGAGCGACAGGTGCCGCCAGCTCGATGTGGCCCATGCGCTCGCGGCGAACGCGCGACAGCGTGACTTCGACGCCGCACTTTTCGCAGATGACGCCCTTGTACTTCATGCGCTTGTACTTGCCGCATAGGCATTCATAGTCCTTGATCGGGCCAAAAATGCGCGCGCAGAACAGACCGTCACGCTCCGGCTTGAAGGTGCGGTAGTTGATGGTCTCCGGCTTCTTGATCTCGCCGAACGACCAGGACAGAATCTTCTCAGGGCTGGCGAGCGATATCCGGATGGAATCGAACACCTGCGCCGGCGCCTGCGGATTGAAGAGATTCATGACCTCTTGGTTCATGCCGTTCTCCTTTTCGGGGTCCTCGAAAACCCCTTGCATCTAACGCGGGCCAAATGCCCGCTGAGTGGTCGGCCCACTGGCCGTAGAATTTGTCGCATCCGGTCGCGGCGTTCCGCGACCGGATGTCTTGCTTACTCGGCCGCGCCCCTATTCGGCAGCATCTGGCAGCCGGACAGGGTTGTCGTCGAGCTTGGTGTTCTCCAGCTCGACATTGAGGCCGAGAGACCGCATTTCCTTGACGAGCACGTTGAAGCTCTCGGGAATGCCGGCCTCGAACGTGTCGTCGCCGCGCACGATCGCCTCGTAGACCTTGGTGCGGCCGGCGACATCGTCCGACTTCACCGTCAGCATTTCCTGCAGCGTGTAGGCGGCGCCATAGGCTTCCAGCGCCCAGACCTCCATTTCGCCGAAGCGCTGGCCACCGAACTGCGCCTTGCCGCCCAGCGGCTGCTGGGTAACGAGCGAGTACGGACCGATCGAACGCGCGTGGATCTTGTCGTCCACCAGGTGGTGAAGCTTGAGCATATAGATATAGCCCATCGTCACCTTGCGATCGAACGGCTCGCCGGTGCGTCCGTCATAGAGCTGCGACTGACCGCTGGTGTGCAGGCCCGCCTGCTCCAGCATGATGTTGATGTCGACTTCATGCGCGCCGTCGAACACCGGTGTCGCGATAGAGACGCCGCGGCGCATCTGCTCGCTGAGGCGAACGATGCTCTCGTCGTCATATTCGCGGACCGGCTCGTTGCGGTCGTTGGCTGGGATGAAGCTCTCGAGCGTCTTGCGCAACGGCTTGATGTCTCCAGCCGTCTTGTACGCGTCGATCAGCTCGCCGATCTTCTTGCCCATGCCCGCGCATGCCCAGCCCAGATGCGTTTCCAGGATCTGGCCGACATTCATGCGGCTCGGCACACCCAGCGGGTTGAGCACGATATCGGCATGCGTGCCGTCCTCGAGGAAAGGCATGTCCTCGACCGGAACGATCCGCGACACGACACCCTTGTTGCCGTGACGTCCCGCCATCTTGTCGCCCGGCTGCATCTTGCGCTTCACGGCCACGAAGACCTTGACCATCTTCATGACGCCCGGAGGCATTTCGTCGCCGCGCTGGACCTTCTCGACCTTGTCCATGAAGCGCTGCTCGAGCGCCTTCTTGGAATCGTCGTACTGGCCACGCAGGGCTTCCAGTTCGCTCTGGAGCTTTTCGTTCTCCACCGCAAACTGCCACCACTGCGAACGCGGATACTCGTCAAGCGTGTCCTTCGACAGTTTCGAGCCCTTCTTGAAGCCCTTCGGCCCGGCAATCGCTTCCTTGCCGACGAGAACGTCGGAAAGGCGCGAATAGACGTTGCGGTCGAGGATCGCCTGCTCGTCGTCGCGGTCCTTGGCGAGGCGTTCGATCTCCTCGCGTTCGATCGCCATGGCGCGCTCGTCCTTCTCGACGCCGTGGCGGTTGAAGACGCGCACTTCGACGACGGTGCCGAAGGTGCCCGGAGGCATGCGCATCGAGGTGTCGCGAACGTCGGACGCCTTTTCACCGAAGATGGCGCGCAGGAGCTTTTCTTCCGGCGTCATCGGGCTTTCGCCCTTCGGCGTGATCTTGCCGACCAGGATGTCGCCCGGCTGCACTTCCGCGCCGATATAGACGATGCCGGCTTCGTCGAGGTTCTTCAGCGCTTCTTCCGAAACGTTCGGAATGTCGCGTGTGATTTCCTCCGGTCCAAGCTTGGTGTCGCGGGCCATGACCTCGAATTCCTCGATGTGGATCGAGGTGAAGACGTCGTCGGCCACGATGCGCTCGGAGAGCAGGATCGAGTCCTCGTAGTTGTAGCCGTTCCACGGCATGAACGCGACCAGCACGTTGCGGCCGAGCGCCAGATCGCCGAGCTCGGTCGACGGACCGTCGGCGATGATGTCGCCCTTGTTGACGCGGTCGCCCATGCGCACCAGCGGACGCTGGTTGATGCAGGTGTTCTGGTTCGAACGCTGGAACTTCATCAGCCGGTAGATGTCGACGCCCGACTTGCCGGGATCGAGATCTTCCGTGGCGCGGATGACGATACGCGTCGCGTCCACCTGGTCGACGATGCCGCCGCGGCGGGCGCCGATGGCGGCGCCCGAGTCACGGGCAACGATCGGCTCCATGCCGGTGCCTACGAACGGCGCTTCGGCGCGCACCAGCGGCACGGCCTGACGCTGCATGTTGGAGCCCATCAGCGCGCGGTTGGCGTCGTCGTTCTCGAGGAACGGGATCAGCGCCGCGGCCACGGACACCATCTGCTTGGGCGACACGTCCATCAGATCGACGTTTTCGCGCGGCGCCATCATCACTTCGCCGGCGCTGCGGCAAATGACGAATTCGTCGACGAAACCACCATTCTTGTCGAGCTCGGCATTGGCCTGCGCGACGTGGTGCTTGGACTCTTCCATAGCGGAGAGATAGACGACCTCATTGGTCAGCTTGCCGTTGACGATCTTGCGGTACGGGCTTTCGATGAAGCCGTACTTGTTGACGCGCGCGAAGGTCGCCAGCGAGTTGATCAGACCGATGTTCGGGCCTTCCGGCGTCTCGATCGGGCAGATGCGGCCGTAATGCGTCGGGTGCACGTCGCGCACTTCGAAGCCGGCGCGCTCGCGGGTCAGACCGCCCGGGCCAAGTGCCGACAGGCGGCGCTTGTGGGTGATCTCCGACAGCGGGTTGGTCTGATCCATGAACTGCGACAGCTGCGAGGAACCGAAGAACTCGCGCACGGCGGCAGCCGCCGGCTTGGCGTTGATCAGGTCCTGCGGCATCACCGTATCGATCTCGATCGAGGACATACGTTCCTTGATCGCGCGCTCCATGCGCAGCAGGCCGACGCGGTATTGGTTCTCCATCAGCTCGCCGACAGAACGCACGCGGCGGTTGCCGAGATTGTCGATGTCGTCGATCTCGCCCTTGCCGTCGCGCAGCTCGACCAGCGTCTTGACCACGGCCAGGATGTCGTCCTTGCGCAGCACACGCACGGTATCCTCAGCCTTGAGCTCGAGGCGCATGTTCATCTTGACGCGGCCGACGGCCGACAGGTCGTAGCGCTCCGAGTCGAAGAACAGCGAGTTGAACATGGCTTCGGCGGTTTCAAGCGTCGGCGGCTCGCCCGGGCGCATGACACGGTAGATGTCGAACAGTGCGTCCTGGCGGCTCTCGTTCTTGTCGACGTTGAGCGTATTGCGGATGTAGGCGCCGACATTGACGTGGTCGATGTCGAGAACCTTGATCTCGCTTTCGCCCGTGCCGAGCAGCACCTTCAGCGTCTTTTCGTCGATCTCGTCGCCGGCTTCGAGGAAAATCTCGCCGGTGCCGTAGTTGACGATGTCCTCGGCCAGGTAGTTGCCGAGCAGATCCTCGTCGGTCGCCTTGATCGCCTTCAGACCCTTTTCGCCAAGCGCCCTTGCCTGGCGGGCGGTGATCTTCTTGCCGGCCTCGACGACAACTTCGCCGGTGTCGGCATCGACGAGGTCGCCAACGGCCTTCAGGCCGCGGAAACGCTCGACGTTGAACGGGATGCGCCAGTGGTCGCCGGCGCGCTTGTAGGTGATCTTGTTGTAGAAGGTCGACAGGATCTCTTCGCCGTCCATGCCGAGCGCCATCAAGAGCGACGTCACCGGAATCTTGCGGCGGCGGTCGATACGGGCGTGCACGACGTCCTTGGAATCGAACTCGATGTCGAGCCACGAACCGCGATAGGGAATGACGCGCGCCGCAAACAAAAGCTTGCCCGAGGAGTGCGACTTGCCCTTGTCATGGTCGAAGAAGACGCCCGGCGAACGGTGCATCTGCGAGACGATGACGCGCTCCGTGCCATTGACGATGAAGGTGCCGTTGAGCGTCATGAGCGGCATGTCGCCCATATAGACGTCCTGCTCCTTGATGTCCTTGATCGACTTTGCGCCGGTATCCTCGTCGATATCGAACACGATGAGGCGCAGCGTCACCTTGAGTGGCGCGGCATAGGTCAGGTCGCGCTGACGGCATTCGTCAACGTCGAATTTCGGTCCTTCGAACTCGTACTTCACGAACTCCAGCATCGAGGAGCCGGAGAAATCGGAGATCGGGAAAACCGACTTGAAAACGGCCTGCAGTCCCTCGTCCGGACGCCCACCCTTGGGCTCCGCCACCATCAGGAACTGGTCATAGGATGCTTTTTGAACCTCGATCAGGTTCGGCATCTCCGCAACTTCCGGAATCTTTCCGAAGAACTTGCGTACGCGTCTGCGGCCATTGAAAGTCTGGGTCTGGGCCATCGTCGCTCCTTAGCTATAAACTCGGGGCGAGCCTCGCCGCGGCTCACCTTGCATGCGCGGCCACCTCGGCGGCGGCCCCTGATCTGTTTCCCGCCGCCTGGCGGCGACGGCTAAAACGGGAGAAAACCCGTTTCCTGAAGGCCGGTTTCGGCCCTCAGGAAAGAGGTTCTCGTACATCTCGCGCTACGCATCCTCCCCTCTGGTGAAGGGAGTGGCGGACGGCGCGAGGCCGCCCGCCGCTTTTACGCTTACTTCAGGTCGACCTTGGCGCCGGCTGCTTCCAGCTGGGCCTTGAACTTCTCAGCGTCAGCCTTGGAAACGGCTTCCTTGACCGGCTTCGGAGCTGCTTCGACCAGATCCTTGGCTTCCTTGAGGCCCAGGCCGGTTATGGCGCGGACTTCCTTGATGACGTTGATCTTCTGAGCGCCTGCCTCGGTGAGGACGACGTCGAATTCCGTCTTTTCCTCAGCCGGAGCAGCAGCAGCGGCAGCGCCGCCGGCAGCGGCAACCGCCACCGGAGCAGCAGCCGAAACGCCCCACTTTTCTTCCAGAAGCTTCGACAACTCGGCCGCCTCGAGGACGGTCAGCTTCGAAAGGTCGTCTACGATCTTTGCCAGATCAGCCATTGTTGTATTCCTTCATCAGGTTCGAACGTGTGTTTGTGATAGCGAGGAACGGCCTCATGCCGCCTCGTCCTTCCGGGCGTAAGCGCCGATGACGCGCGCGACCGAAGCCGCTGGCGCATTGACGATCTGGGCGATCCGGGTTGCCGGCGTGGCGATCATGCCAACCAGCCTGGCGCGCAACTCATCGAGCGACGGAAGTGTGGCGAGTGCCTTCACACCGTCGGCGTTGAGCGAGGTGGTGCCCATTGCGCCGCCGAGAATGACCAACTTGTCATTTCCCTTGGCGAAATCGGACGCGACCTTCGGCGCCGCAATCGGATCCTCCGAATAAGCGATCAGCGTCTGTCCCTTGAACAGGTCGATGATCGATGCGGAGTCCGTGCCCTGAAGAGCGATTTTGGCGAGACGGTTCTTCGCGACTTTGACGGTGCCACCGGCAGCGCGCATTTTCGACCGAAGGTCGTTCATTTGCGCGACGGTGATACCGGCGTAGTGGGCCACGACGACTGAACCAGCGCCTGCAAAGGCACCATTCAGGCCCGTGACGAGTTCGCGTTTTTCCGCTCTGTCCACTGCCTATCTCCAGTTGACCCCTGCCCCGCTAGTGGGACAGGCGTCGGGTTGCCTTTTTGCCGGCCGGGCCATCCATTACAGATCTCCCGAACGACGCTCGAGGATCCTGCCCCCTTTCGCCACATCGACGGCAAGCCGGAGATGCGCAGACAAAAGGCAAACACGGTTCGAACCTTTCATTGGAGCTTGTCGCTCCGTTGTCCGGTTTTCACCCGTCTCATGCAGGCCTAGTTCAATTAAGGCTTCTGGGCCGCCTGCAATCTCGGACAGGATGTCCGGAAGCCTCTCGACTTCCGGTACCGGGCCGCCGACAAGTCGGAGGCCCGGAATTCACTTGCGGATCAGCGCCTTGGCAGCCGATCCAGATGTTCGTATCAAGACGCTGCGAGCGTCGAGACGTCGAGCTTGAGGCCCGGGCCCATCGTCGAGGTGACCGACACCTTCTTGACGTAGTTGCCCTTGGCGCCAGCCGGCTTTGCCTTGGTCACGGCATCGGCGAAGGCGCGGACGTTTTCTTCCAGCGCCTTGACGTCGAACGAGACCTTGCCGACGCCGGCATGAACGATGCCGGCCTTCTCGACGCGGAACTCGACAGCGCCGCCCTTCGATGCCTTGACGGCGGCGGCGACGTCGGTGGTGACGGTGCCGACCTTCGGGTTCGGCATCATGCCGCGCGGGCCCAGCACCTTGCCCAGACGGCCGACCAGCGGCATCATGTCCGGCGTGGCGATGCAGCGATCGAAGTCGATCGTGCCCTTCTGGACGATGTCGACCAGATCCTCGGCACCGACGATGTCGGCGCCGGCGGCGCGAGCCTCATCGGCCTTGCCGCCACGTGCGAACACGGCGACGCGGACAGAGCGGCCGGTGCCGTTCGGCAGGTTGACCACGCCGCGGACCATCTGGTCGGCATGGCGCGGGTCGACGCCGAGGTTCATCGCAACTTCGATGGTCTCGTCGAACTTCACCGTCGAACGGTCCTTGAGCAGCTTCAGCGCCTCACCAAGGGCATAGGCCTTGTTGGGGTCGATGCCGTCGCGGGACTTCGATACACGCTTTGCAATCTTTGCCATGATCTCAGCCCACCACTTCCAGACCCATCGAGCGGGCGGAGCCCTCGACCATGCGCATGGCCGCCTCGACGTCGTTTGCGTTCAGATCCTTCATCTTCTGTTCGGCGATGGCGCGCACCTTGTCGCGACCGATCGTGCCGGCCTTGATCTTGCCCGGCTCTTTCGAACCCGAAGTCAAGTTCGCCGCCTTTTTCAGGAAGTAGCTCACCGGCGGCGTCTTCATGACGAAGGTGAAGGACTTGTCCTGGTAATAGGTGATGACGACCGGGATCGGCGATCCCTTTTCCATTTCCTGGGTCTGCGCGTTGAACGCCTTGCAGAATTCCATGATGTTGATGCCGCGCTGACCAAGTGCCGGGCCGATCGGCGGAGACGGCGTAGCCGATCCCGCTTTGACCTGGAGCTTGAGCTGGCCTGCAATTTTCTTAGCCATCTCTTTCCTGCCTTTATCTCATGCCGGCCCCAGTATCGGGAACACCGGCGGTTGCAGTCTGGTGGTGCGGTCCGCGCGGCCGGCTAAAGCCGCATTCGCCTCCCACCCGTTCATGGCCGCGCGCTTTCCGCGCCGCCTCCCCTTGCCGGCGAACCGGCGCAGGGTTTTCGGATCAGCCCTTTTCGACCTGTCCGAATTCCAGATCGACCGGCACGGCGCGCCCGAAGATCGAAACTTCCACCTTGAGCCGCGCCCGCTCCTCGTCCACTTCCTGGACGAAACCGTTGAACGAGGCGAACGGACCATCCGAAACGCGGATCGCCTCGCCGATCTCGAAAGTGACCGAGGGCTTCGGCCGCTCGACGCCTTCCTGAACCTGGTTCAGGATGCGCTGCGCCTCGGCTTCGGTGATCGGCACCGGCTTGGAGTCACCGAGGAAGCCGGTGACCTTCGGCGTGTTCTTGACCAGCGAGAACACCGCATCGGTCAGATTGGCCTTGAGCAGCACATAGCCCGGAAAGAACTTGCGCTCGGCATCGACCTTGCGGCCGCGGCGGATTTCGACGACCTTCTCGGTCGGCACCACGATCTGCTCGATATCGGCGGACAGGCCCTTCTGCTTGGCCTTGTTCTCAATGTCCTCGGCGACCTTCTTTTCGAAGTTCGAATAGGCGTGGACGATGTACCAGCGCGCGGTCATTTCAAGACTTCTCCGTAATCGCCGGACTTAATGGCCGAGGCTCAGTAACCGCTCGATCGCGTAGCCCATGGCCACGTCGGCGGTGAAGAAAAAGATCATCGCGATGACCGCGAATACGAGCACCATCACCGTCGAGATCATCGTCTCCCGGCGCGACGGCCAAGTCACCTTGGCAGTTTCCGCGCGGACCTGCTGGAGAAAGACGAAAGGATTTGTGGTTTTCGAAGCCATATGCCGCTCTGTCTTCAAGACCCGTTGGCCGGGTCTCCTGGATGATCCCGCTGGCCGGGACGTGCCGCCTGGGTTCAAGTCGACGCCGAATCAGCGCCATTTCGCCCATGCAAATCGGACGCGTAAAGCCGGCTTCCCAGCTCCACGCGTCGCGTGTCTGTTGTGTCTACATAAAACCGATTCTTGATCCACGCAAGTGGCAAGTGTCCGCTTTATGACCAAACGCCGCCTCGGAACCATCCAGTCGTCCCGTCCCGGCTATCGGGGCCTTATGCCTCAGTTCGCCCAATATGGCAAGCCACCTGCCCTTTTTCAATGCCGGACCCCAATTCCAGGAGGTGGATCCGGAAATCAGGCACGCGATTACAAGTTCGAGGAAATGGCGTTGCGGACGAACCTGCGACCTGCTGTTTTGGAAACCAAATGAAGCGCACGCAAGATTGGAATCCAGCTGCCCATGCCGAGGCAGCTGGATCAACCCAGGGTTAGTTAGGCACAGGCGAGTTCGACCCCGGCCACTGCGCCCATTCCGCATGGTGGGCGTGGGCGCGGCGCGATCACTGCCGGGCACGGGGGCGGGTCGTCGTCATCGTCGGGGCCGAAAGAACGGCCCCGACGCCGCCAAGCCTTGAGAACGCTGCGGCGCGAGGAGGGTCGCCAAGGCAGCACCCGGCCTGAAGTCTCTTTCCCCAGCGTGGGTTTCTCATCCAGAGCCTTCAACGCACTCAGAATCTGGTCGACAGGGATTACCGTGCCGTTGTCCAGGCGGCGCAAGGCAGGCTGGTTTTCCACCGCGCAGGCATCGGACGCCCACGAGGAAAGCAGTGCCCGCTTTTCTCCACTGCTGAGGCGTGGATGGTTGATGACGTTGTCTGGATTGTCGAGCAGGCACAAAGAAGTTTCAATTTTGCCCGAGCGTGCCGCAGAAAGTGTCGGTGTCTCGTAGAAGTTGTCCATCTCCATTCTCCGCAATCTGGGCCTCCCGGCCGAAGCCGGGAGGCGGACCGCAGGGATAACTGAATCGATACGATCAGGCCGCTTTGCGGGTGCGTTCCGTATCCTGGGCGATCTGCTTGCCGCCCACCTGGGCGTCGCCGGCCCCGATGCTGATGCGGCGCGGCTTCAGCTCTTCGGGAATCTCACGGACGATGTCGATGGTCAGGAGACCGTTCTCAAGGTTTGCTGCCTTGATCTTCATGTGGTCGGCAAGTTTAAACGTCTGCCTGAAAGTGCGGTAGGCGATGCCCTGGTGCAGCAGCTGGCGTCCGCTCTGATCATCAGCTTTCTGGCCTACCACGACCAGTTCGGGTCCATGCTGGGTCAGCTCCACCTCATCCTGGCTGAAGCCTGCGATGGCCATCGAGATACGGTAATCGTTCTCGTCGACCTTCTCGATGTTATAGGGCGGCCAGTCGGGCCGCGTGCCGCTGTCGAGCATGTCGAAAAGACGGTCAAAACCGACGGTGGTCCGATAGAGAGTATCAAAGGTTCTCATAGCCACATTCTCCTTGAAGCAACATGGGTACAAGGGCGCCGCCCAGCAGCGCCGCCTGTTGCCAAGCCAATCGGCCTCGGCGGGAAACGAATTAGGAAGGGCTGAAAACCGGTTCAAGAGCCCTATTCAAAAAAATTCCAGAAGCCAGGCCAGCATCCCGCTTCCAATAATTCGCAGCCGCTGAAAAGCAGCCGGCGGCAGCAAAATAGGCCTATTCTGAATTGTGAACGCAAACGGCAATTGGCTCGCCAATGGCAGTTGAATCAAGGAAATTGGTTCGTGGAAATACGCCGACTTCGGCATTGCGCATCAGCGCTCTCGCTCTGCGCATGCCTTCGGAACGTCGCTCGTCGAGTACGCGGCTTCAGCCCAACCAAACGAGGAGCCAAAACAAGGCGTTTCTAAAATGCCGGATTCCAACGAGGAAAATGGCACGGGCAGCAGGGCTCGAACCTACGACCTGCGGTTTTGGAGACCGCCGCTCTACCAACTGAGCTATGCCCGTACGCGCGTTTCAGCGCAGGCGCTTCCTAAAAGCTTCCGGGCGCGCTGTAAAGAGTTGTCTGACGCGCTTTCAGATCCTTTGCCGGAAATCCGAATAGGTGATGACCAGCCCGTCCCTGCCGATCTCGATTTTTCGCCTGCCTGAAGCCGCATGCCGGCGCTCAATCCCCGGCCGGCAGCTTGTACGGCCCGCCCGGTACGCCCCAGCCCCAGGCCGGCATCGGTTCGGTCTGCGGGTCGCAGGTCTCGCCGAGGGTGGAATTCATCTTGGCAAGCCGTGACCCCCATTCGACATAGCCCATGAGGGCGGAACGGAATTCGGGATCGTCCGGCAGCCCGACCGCATCGGCGGCATCGGCAAGCAAGCTGATCCAGCGGCGGCGCTGTTCCTCCGTCAGATGCTTGCCCAAGTGATGCATGACCATCTCGCGATGGCCGCCATGCTGTTCGCTGTAGGTCTTGGGTCCGCCAAAAACCTCGCCGATGAAGGCCGCGACATGCGCGGGATGATCCGGCGACATGTGTTTGAACACCGGGCCGACCACCGGGTCGCGCGACACCTTGTCGTAAAAGGTTTCCGTCAGCCGGTTGAGGGCTTCGATGCCGCCGGCCCATTCGTAGAGTGTCGGGATATCCTGGCTCATTCTCGATCCTCCCCCGGGCGACGCCTGCCACGACGATAGCGGAGAAATCGGGCATGGCTCAACCTGGCTCGATGGCCAGTTTCTGCGATGCCTACAGTTTGGCGGGCGACTCGGCCTTGGCTGTCGGCGGAAACAAACAGTTGTCGGGCTTGGGTGAGGTTTTGCAAATAGCGGGGCCAGTTAGCGCCTCCACCGACTCCGGCCCGGTTGTCAGCCCGACTTTGAGCATCATGTCGGGCTCGAGCTGACGCTCGACCGAGCCTATCGCGGCGAACAGAGCTGGGTCCATCTCCATCTCCTCCAGGTAGGCTTTAACCAACTGCGTCTGTCCCCTCGAGGACATGCTGAGCCTCGCCTTGGGATCGACCAGCCTTTTGGCGCCGGCGGCAAGCATGAGCGCGCAGGCCGAATCGCACTCCACTCCAAAATCGCTAATCAGCCCGACATAGGCACCGTTATCGGCCAAGCAGCCTGCCTCGGGCGGGTCGCAGCCGACGATAGTGGTGCGAGCGACGGCGACGTCGAGCTTCCGTTCATGGATAAGCCTTCCCGCGGCCAGAGCGCTGAACAGGCTGCCCCCCTGTGAGCTGATCACCACCGGCAGCCGCCGGTTGCCAAGGGTGTCGAGCAACTGGCGCAACTTTTGCGGGGTCTGAGGCGTCATCGCGCCTTCCGCCGAGATCCATTCCGGGCAATCGGGATTGCAGAGCGAGTCTCTGCCGCGAACGACAACGAAGCGCATATCTGGCGTCGAATTCCCTGGCGCTGCCTGCAACGGCTTGGGAGCTGGAGCCTTGGCCGCCTGAGAAAGTGGGGGGCCGGTCTTTGCCTTGATCGCAGCCACCACGGCCGGCTTGGCCACGGGCGTTTGTCCGCCGGCTGGCTTGTTTCCCGGTATTTCCCGGCAGTTCGGAGCCGGCGGGTCGAACATGCACAAACTTGCTCTGGTAAACAGGTCCAGAGTGTCCGTGCTGGTGGCCAGTTTCATCGTCAGCATATCGTGGAGGCCGATCTGCCTGATGTCGCTGGCCGGCGTCGCCTTCATCAAGTCCAGCACGCCCTGCCCGATACCCATCTCTCGGAGATAGGCCGAGATCTTTCTCGCGTACCCCTTGCTCATCTCATAGGTCTTGTAGCTTTCACCGGGAGTGACGGTTTGCGTGGTGACCCGATATTTTTTGCCCCGTTTGACGCGATAGGTGGTCCGGTAGTGCGTTGTGGAGGGGAACCAGGTGGTGGTGATCTGATGAACACCCAGATAGTTCCAGCCGCCGGCGACGCGCCGGACGCCTCCGGCAAACATTAGCGGACAGGCGGAATTGCAGCTGGCACCGTCAGACGCTCTGCCGAAAAAAGCCGTGCCCTTGCCGTAGTCGGCGCCACAACCCTCTGTCCCGGGCCAACAATCGGGAAACTCGGTCTTGCCGATGGCGATATCGAGCTTGTTTTTGCGGATTATCCGGCCAAGCTGGAGCGCGGCTTCGACATTGCCACCGAAGGAATTGACGATGATGGGCAGTTTGTGGCTGCCAAGCTTCTTCAAGGTGCGCTTGAGCAGGGCTGGCGTCCCGGCTGCGATGTCGCCTTCGGCGGAGATCCACTCCGGACAATTGGGCTCGCAGCCCGGTGCGTTGCTGCGCGCGACGACAAACTTCATCTCCGAGCGATCCTCGGACCATATCGTCGGATCACTCGTCGGATAGGGCACTCCCTGCAGAGGGAGCAATGTCTGCCATGTCCCGGGGGCGGCATCCTCGGCCTTCGCGGCGAAGGCAGCCATCGCCATCGCGGCCACCGTCGCCAGCCGAACCAGCCCGCGCCGCCACCTTGCAGCATTGTCTGAACGGTGTCCCCAAACCACGCCCGGCAAACCCCTCAATGCAATCCATAATAGTTGCGGCGACGGTGCTTGCAATAGCTTTGAACCAACCGTGCAATACTTGTGCCGCGCAACGCCGGAAACAAAAAGGCAGCCCCAAAGACCGCCCTCTCCTGGTCGATCCGGCTGACGCCGGCTCGACTATTTCTCGATGGTGATGACGACGCCGGCACGACGGTGCGGCCGCCTTCACGGAAGGCGAAGCAAGGCTTCTCTTCCATGACGATAGGCGCGATCAGCCATTGGACGACGGCACCACGCGGCAATTCTCAGGTTTCGGCGCCGATCTGCAGATGCTGGAACCCGTCAGCGCATCCACCGACTGGCGCCCGGTCGTCAGGCCAACCTTCAGCATCATGTCGGGTTCGAGCTGGCGCTCGACCGAACTGCCCTGGAGCGCCCTGAACAAAGCGGGGCTGATCGCCATCTCGTCGAGGTAGGACTTGACCGCCTGCTTCTGCCCCATCAGATAGAGGCTGAGCCGCGCCTGGGTACCGACAAGCCGCCTGGCGCCACCGGCCAGCATGAGCGCGCAGGCCGAATCGCAGTCGCCATCGACGCTCAGCCCGGCATAGGCGCCTTCCCTGGCCAGGCAATTCCACTCTGCCGGGTCGCAGCCGACGAAATCGGTGCGGGCAACGGCAACGTCGAGCTTCTTTTCATGGATGATCCGGCCCGCCGCCAGGGCGCCGGAGAGGTCGCCGCCTCGCGAGCTGATCACCACCGGCAGCCGCCGGTTGCCAAGCGTGGCGAGCAATTGGCTGAGTTTCTGCGGCGTCTGGGGCGTAATCGCGCCTTGCGCTGCAATCCATTCCGGGCAGTCGGGATTGCAGAGCGGGTTGCTGCCGCGAACCACGACAAAGCGCATGCCGTCATCGTGCGGCGCGCTCTCCGGCTTCACCGGCAGCGGCGCAGCCTTTGCCACGTCCGGCAGGCCGCCGGCTGGCTTGTTCTCCGGTATCTCCCGGCAATTCGGAGCCGGAAGGTTCAGCCTGCACAGGCTTGCGCTGGTCAGCAAATCTGCAGCGTCGTCGCTGGTGACCAGCTTCATTGTCAGCATGTCGCTGAGGTCGATCTGCTGGATGTCGCTGGCCGGCGTGCTCTTCATCGTCTCGATGATGCTGAGGTCGACACCCATCTCCTTGAAATAGGCGGACAGCTTGCGCTCCACCCCCTTGCTCATCTCGTAGGTCTTGTAGCTGCCGGTGTTCTTGCGGCTGACGACCTTCTTGCTGATGACCCGCTTCTTGCCTTTCACGATCCGGTAGCGGACCTGATACTGCACGTTCATCTGCACGATCGTGGTCGTGATCTGGTGGACGCCGAGATAGGCCAGCGGCCCGACCAGGCGCCTGGTGCCGCCGGCCAGCATCATTGGACAAGCGGACGCGCAATAGCTGCCGAGCACATAGGGGCTGCCGATATAGTGCGCGCCTCTGGCGTCGTTCTCCTTGCAGTTTTTCATCCCCGGCTCGCAGCCGACGAACCACGTCCTGCCGACCGCGATGTCGAGCTTGTTCTTGCGTATCATCCGGCCCATGGCGATGGCCGCATCGACATCGCCGCCCGGAGAGTTGATGACGATCGGCAATTTGCGGCCGCCGAGCGTTTTCAGGGCAGCCTTGAGCAGCGCCGGCGACTTGGCCGATATCGCACCCTCGGCCGATATCCATTCCGGACAGGTCGGCTCACAGCCCGCCGCGTCGCTACGCACGACGACGAACCGCATCGGCGGATCCGGATCCGGCTCTGAATTTTTTGTCTCGGCCGCGAAGGCGGCGCTGCCCACGGCAAGCATCGACACCAGGCAGATCAGCCCCAGTGCCAACCATGGCCGACTATGCAAACGGTGCTGTGGAACCATCCGACCAAGCCCTCAACCCAATCTATACTGTAGAGGCTCACAGACTTGCAACAGAGATTGGGACCCCAAACAGGCACATCTGGCCAACGAAAAAGGGCGGCCCGAGGGCCGCCCCTATCCGTTTCGATCCGGCGATGCCGGGCTCGATTACTCTTTGATGGTGACGACGATGCCGGCACCGACGGTGCGGCCGCCTTCACGGATGGCGAAGCGCAGCTTCTCTTCCATGGCGATCGGCACG
>NZ_JAMYSN010000046.1:0-24540 GCF_040321955.1 Mesorhizobium sp. M0217
ACATGCAGGCTCGAACCACTCCAAAACCCCTTCGGGCCAAAAGTGTTACCCATGTCTCCGATATAAACCGTAACCTATGTGTCCGGAATGGACCCAGAGAAAACTGGTGCCCAGAGGCGGAATTCAAGTGAAGAAAATCCCGTTTTGCTTTCAGATACTTAGGGGAATGTTAGCCGCATCTGATACCAACATAAATACCAACAAAATATTCCTGTGGATTGGTTCGGTTCCTGCTATCTCTCAATGCCTTGCACCTGCACCTTGTCTCTTCCGGTTTAGTCTACATCCTTCTTGGTCATACCTCATCATGCGGGGTCGAGTGAAGATCACGGCTGGCCAAGACGACTTAATCAGAACGGATGGCCATTGCGCTCAATATCGGGATCGCTTTAGGCGGTTTCTGAAAGCCGACATCGTGCGAAGAACAGGTGGCTATTTACGGGTCCTGAGACCTTGGCCCATACACCGCTTTGTAGGGTGGACGCGGCGCAACGAAAAGCGCGGCCAGCCGTTCCTCATGTTGCTTGACCAGTGAGGCAGCAATAACAGGTAACTCTGCGGCGGACCGGTGTAGTCGTCGAGGTCGATTGGATTAGACTTCATAGGTGCTCCGTCGACGCGTAGTAGACGGTCTCGTCCTACCAGCAGCCCAGCTTGGCCCAGTGCATTCTGGCTTTGCAGGCGCATGGCGGCAGAAATGATCTCGCGCCAGTGCCTGATACCGCCCTTGGCGATTTGGCCCTTGGTGAAGGCGAACTCCAATTCAACGCAGCCGAGAGACAGGATGTCGATTTGATGTCGGTCAATTGCGTAGCAGGCCATGGCATCGACCAACGCTGTCATATAACTGGCATAGTAGGATCGGCGCCTCGGAGGTGCCGGGCCACATCCCACCCGCTTGGGCCGTCCCCAAGTCTGATATCTGTCAGGAGAGCCACAACTCGCTCCGGCTCACGATCGAAAGTCGCAATCGCTTGAAGGCCCTTTTAAGCCGGCGACCACCTCGAACCCGGCCTCCCGGAGAGAGTTCTCGACGTCTCCACGATCAGCACGGAACCCGATGACATTGAAAGCCTGCTTCGTGCGCCCCAACAGTTGAACGGCTGCGAACTCTTAAGGTTCCTGGCGCGCAATAGCACTCGTTAATCCGGTGGAAAGCAGGTTGTGATCCAGCCGTTTCGAACAGGTTGCGGCAGGCGAAAAGGATTGAGGACAGCTGAACTTTGCGCGCATCATCGACGCACTGACCATTGGCCTTCGTCTCCTCTAGGCAGCGGGAACATTAGCGCCAACTAAAAGTTGGGAGCAAACACGAACAGGTTCTTGATGGCACATGATCATTCTTTCAAAATGTTGATCCGCAAGCTCCAAGCCATCTCGGAACTCGCAGAATCAGACATTGCGACCTTGGGGAACATCTCGATTCAGGAGAAGAGATATCAGGCCAACGAAGACATTCTGCGCGAGGGCGATAAGCCGAGCCTTTCGTTCGTCGTTCTTGAAGGCTTAATAGGGTCGATCAAACTAACCGGGGAGGGGAAGCGTCAAATCTCCTCCTTTTTTGTTCCGGGCGACATTCCCGACCTGCATGGTTTGCATTTGTCGGTCATGGATTGCACTTTCACCCCTCTCATGCCCGCTAGGGTGGGCTTCATGCGGCACGACGAACTTCGCGCCGTTTGCGACCAGCACTCTTCGATAACGAGAGTGTTTTGGCGCTCGACGGTGATCGATGCGGCGATCTATCGAGAGTGGGTCACCAACGTCGGTAGGCGCGACGCCTACTCGCGTATGGCTCACATTCTTTGCGAACTCATTGTTCGCCTTCGCTCGGTAGGCCGCATTGAAGATCATGTGGCCTATCTCCCCATAACGCAGGCTGCACTTGGCGACGCACTTGGCCTCTCTACCGTGCACGTGAACCGAGTGCTTCAGGACCTTAGACGCGACGGTCTGATATCCACCGTTGGCTCGCGTTTTCATGCGACCGACTGGGCAGGGCTCGTTCGCGCCGCAGATTTTGACTCTACCTATCTTCATCAAAGGGCTGCGCAGACGGGTGCCGGTTTCTGATCCTGCTGGGTCGCTCATGATCCGTTGAGCCCTCGCGATCCTCAAAACCGAATCTCCTGTAGAACCCGCACTCCAACAGGAATGTCGATCACCGCTTGAGAACTGGACCGCAGACTTACCTAGCGACGGCATGGCTTCTCAAAGATACGACCTCAGGAGGGACTCGACGAAACCTGAGCGGTGTTTGACGCGTTCACTGGCCAACCAGCCGATGCGTGGGGCGCTCCGGCTAAATATCTGGACGGGGAATATTCCCGCGATCTTGTAAGCCTTCTGACCGCGTCGACCTGAAGCGAAGTTTCGCCGGGGGGTAATCTCTAAAGTGCGACTGCCATGGAACACGTGCCGAGCGCCGGAGAGTGTCCAATTCCCCGGTCTGTGCATCCCGGGCACAAGCTCAGCCATAGTGGAGACGCGGCTTTGGCAACGTTCCTATAAATTGAACCCCAATTCGGTCGTTCCTGCGCCACCGCAGGACTGCCTGGTAGGCAACGCCGTCGGTCGGCCCGTAAACCACGAACCGCTCAGGGACACGCGATTCCACCGGGATTTGAGCTCAGCTCTGCCACTGTTTTGGTTCCGAATGGTGCAACTGATCTCGGAGTTTGTAATTCCGCTGATGATTGAGGCGCCTTTCAGCACCCGCTGCCTCCGTTCGCGGCGATGCTCTTCATCAACCATGTGACCTCCATCGGTCACCCGCGGCCCTATATGGTACGCGCACCGGCGAATAAACTGTCCATCTAGGTCGTCGCTCGTTAGTGTCTCACTTTAAAGTTTGACGACGGAGACGGACAGCATAAATGCCCGTTGCGCCGGTGAATTCGCAACGCGAACAGACCCGAATGGGCTCGTCGTATAGCGTTGTTAATCCGGCAGCAGCATCTCCTCTTCATCGGCCGCGGCTTCGAACAGGAGCCGGAAGTCATTACCCGCCATTTTGCCATCCATCGCAGATAGGCAAGCCTCGGCCGCCAGTCGCCACTTGGGGCCACGATTGGACCACTTTAGAAGCTCCTCCGCGGCGGCATCAACTCGGTTGACACCAAGGCGAAGCCCCGGGCGCTCAGTCTTCACATAAACCGGAGGGTTGAACCAACGGTGGGGCATCACGCCTCTCGAACGTCAAAGGCGATGAACAGTCCCCAAACGGAGGCTGATTTGACGATCATTTCGACTAACTGGCAGTCAGTTTCGAGAAGATCGCCGCCGCGCTGACGGACCGCTACAATGGTCGCTTTGACGGAAATAATGTCGCCGGGTTGAGAGCCCAACAGGACCTCGCGGACCAGCTCCTTGGCCGTTTGCTGCGTAGGCCGAACAGGTGCTTGAATGTCCATCCCATCCTCCCAGAGAGATAGAACCTCAATCAGCAATTCTGTGGGTCACTTTCCGAAAAAGGCAAGAGTCGGAAACGTACAAAGTAGGTTCCCGCAAACACCGCCCTACGATGGCTAAATCCCGCGACAGGCGCTGATTTGCACCTCACCGTGTCAGCTGCCGACGCGACCATAAGGAGCGAGGGCCCGCCTCTCTCCCAAGTTCTCACGGACGAACGCGAACAACGGTCTTGCCCGCGCGTCGGTCCGTTGAGTTGAAGGTGCCGATGGCATCATCCAAGCTCGAAACCTTGCCGATGTTCGTCCGCAGTCGTCCATCGCGGATCCGCTGCACTATCTCAGAAAGCTGGGCTCGATCAGCCTCGACGACGAAGTCAACCGCCAGGCCGTCTGCAGGTCGAATATCCGTTGGTCCGACGACTGTGACAAGGATACCTCCGGCCCGGACGAGCGTTGCGGATCGCTTCTGGACATCGCCGCCGATGACATCGAACACCAGATCGACGCCGCCGACATCTTCAAGGGTGTCTTTTGCGAGGTCGAGGAATTCATTTGCACCGAAGTCGAGCGCTTTCTGGCGGTCGGCGGCCCGCCCGGTGCCGATCACATAGGCTCCGGCCTCCCTGGCAAGCTGCGCCACCATCGAACCGACGGCACCGGCAGCGCCATGCGCGAGAACGCTCTGCCCGGCCTTGATGCGGCCATGCTGGAACAGCCCCTGCCATGCGGTTAGGCCGGAGATCGGCAGGCTAGCGCCCACCGTAAAGTCGACATCGCCGGGCAGCGGCGCGAGGTTACGGGCCTCCATGGCAACATACTCGGCGAGGGTGCCGTCGCGATGCCAGTCCGCGAGGCCGAACACCCGCTGACCTATAGAAAGCCCCGTAGTGCCGTAGCCGAGCGCAGTGACCACACCAGCCAGTTCGTGGCCGAGGATCGAAGAGGTCCGGTCACGGAAGGCTCGGTCGGCCCACGTCGAGGGCCACTCCAGTTCGGTGTTGACGAATCCTGCCGCATGAACCTGTACGACCACGTCGTTAATTGCCGCCCGAGGCTCGGGCAACTCCACCAACTTCATCCCGGCCGTTCCTGCAGTCTGGTCCGTCGCTACGATTGCTTTCATGGGGCGTCTCCTCACCGTTGGGGTAAATTGCGGGCGCGGAGGATCTTTCGATGTCTCGCGCAGAGTTGGCGTTGAGTTCATCGTTGGCGACCGCGAGCGGAAGCTAAGCAATCTCGTCGGATTCTTCCAGCACGGGTAAACTTGCGTTCGTGAACACCCCTGCCATCGCAATCTCAGACACTTCAAGCATGTGGAACAAAAGCAGATCAAATACGTTGTGCCGTTCCCAACATGGAGAGCGTCATGCAAACTACACCCCGAGCCAAAGGCGAAGCTATCAGCAAGGATCCTGACGAATGGACGACGGGAGACGAGCCAATGACTCCGTCGCAAGCTTCCTACTTGAAAACATTATGTGAGCAGGCGGGCGACGACAGAAGCTACGCCGAAGATCTAAGCAAAGCCGAGGCCTCGAAGCGAATCGACGCGCTAAGGACTGAGCTCAAGCTCTGAAGGCGCTGGGAGACCTACGACAGGTTGGTCAGTTTTGCGGTATTTGGCCTCTGATCTGGACGGTCGTATTAGTGAAGGTGGTAGAGTTTGCTAAGGATCTTCAATTCTCCTGCGACTCTTGAGCAGAGAAAGATAGTCGGTGAACCTTGTGGTTCCAAATTCGTCCTCGACCTTCGCAGTGGCTGCATCGCCCGTAATGTCGAGCGATGCGACTGCCCAGTTGGGGCTGGTGTTCGGCGGCAAGGCCGCACTCATCACCTCGCCGACATAGGCATCGACACTCAGCCATGGAGCTCGAAGAGATCGCGGCTATCTACCCGCTCTATCAGCAAACCGGGTATGGGCGGAAAGTGGGCGTAGGCCGACCATGTGGTTGTCGACGCCGAGATGCGCAGTGCTGGTATCGGCGCCAAACTGATGGGGCGGATCGAGAAGGAAGCAGCGCGTTTCGGCTGCGACATCACCCGCATCTCGATACGAGCGCACACACAAATTCTACAGCCTAAACGGGTTAGGCCGATGATGCGCTCGTTCTGGTCAGCCACTGAGTGCGTGGGTCGAGGCAGAGTTCCCACAATATGCTGCGCACAAAGTAGCGACAGAGCGGGCCTAGAAGCGACATAGCGCCGGGTGTGAACGCGAACGCAGCCGGCGCCCGAATGCGTTCAGCGAGCGCCGTCGCGTCCACCTTGCCTTTCTTTGACGGCCCTGTGTTCAGCTTCCCACGGCAACGCGTGGAAGTCGGGCTGGTGCCCCGCTTCACGGTAGCCAGCCTGAGTGAGTAACTTGCTTTGTCCCGCTCCACGACGCAAACAAACGGCGGATTCCCCAAGCACCTATAAACGCCTACAGCTTTTTCCATGCGACAGGTGTGCTGCGGGTGCTCGAAGATGTCGTCCTTCATTGCGATGACAGAACAGGGAGCGAGGACAACTCTTTTTTTGATTGCAGAGAGAGTCTGAGCGGGCTTACTAGTGAGGGGTTTGCCATCGCTTTGAGGGAGGCTGCGATGGTTGCAACGCCCATAGATATCGCTCAAGCGGCCACTACGGCCACCTTGCTGATGCGCCTTCGTCAACGTCATCGCGATGACGTGGCGCGAGGCTGGGAAGATGCCGACCCTTCTACTGTTGCCGTCTCCCGTACGCCTGAGTGTCAATGGCGCGATTTAGCCAAGGCCCTGGTGCACGATTGGTTCGAGCTGATAAATCGTCAGCAAGTAGCCGCTGCCCGCCAGCGGCCCAGCAGCCGTCTGCGGGACTTTGCAGCGGGCGCGCTGGGCCTGACCGGTGGGGCGGTGTGGTATCCGCCGGCTGGCGAACATATGCGCCTCCTCCCAACGCCAGCGAAACATCCAAACGAACGAGGCGATCTAACAGCGATCTCACCGTCCAGCCAACACATAGGCCTATAGCAAAGGCTTATAATCGCTGAGAGAACGAAAATGGCCGACGCCATGGTTGGGGAACCCGGGTGGGTAGGCGCCGGCCACAAGCGGAACAGGCCCGCCGCGCCACACACATGGCTGATTTGTCATCACGTGGTTATGGTGTGATCGCGTAGGGCTAGACCAGCGGAACTTAGTAAACGCCGCTTATTAAGCGATCCTCGACGCGATCGTTCATCGCCACGACGACCTGGGAAACTTGACGATTGCAGCCCTCTGCCATGTCGAGCTCAAGTCATGAACATCGGCCCTCCGATCATGAGCAGGCATGCGCCCATCCTACCATATCGCGCTGCCGGTATCGCAAGGCGCCGGCAGCAAGGGGGAGGCGACCAGAGCCGATGTGAAGGGACTAGGCAGCTAATATTCGCTTGCGCTAATTTAAATGTGCCGTAACGTCAGGCTCAGCCTTTTGCGGAGGCGCAACGGTGGGGAGTATGATGAGAGTTGCTGTGTTTTGTGCGGCGATCGTGATCGCTGGGACTGGTGTCGCTGTTGCCAAGGAGAAGAAGGTGGTGGTGAGTGACGCCACGGACCTTTGCTCTACGAAGCACTCGGCCAAGAAGCAGGTGCTCGAGCTGGACTGCAGGCCGACCGGAACCGCCAAATTGCCGGCCGGTGGAACGCCGGAAAAGCCGCGCCTCGGATACGACACCGATCCGTGGCTGGTTAAAGGCCTTTAGACACTAGGCGACGGCAACACAGCGCGGCTAAGGGGATGTGCGCTGGCGGTGAAGCCTTCTTTGTTCTCTCATCGGTGGAACATTGTCGCCTGAAAACGCTTCGGACGGTGCACTGCCCCATCAGTGCAACGTTCCCTTCCTTGTTTGCACTGGCCGGCTGCCGAAAGGTGGCCGGCTTTTTTGTATATAAGCGCGACCTGATGTTTGGGGCTTGTTGATTGGACAGCAGCGAGTGGCCGCTGCTGGCTTAGCGTCCAGGATTGGAATCTGTAAAGGCGAGATCACCAAGGCAGGGATGACCAGACTAAATAACGGTTTCGTCTGTTAGCCGCCACGCCGACGATAATTGAATTCAGAAGGGAGTCGGCCCGGCTGCCCAACATCAGGGTGCAAAAGACAGCCGGGCCAAGGCTGGAAAGAGTTCCGCTCCAGCCCAGCCGTGCCCGGCACGATACGCATCGCACCTGGGCGCAAGCGGTACCAATGGCTCGCCTATTCCGCCGCGCCTTTTCGGCAGGAAACCCTCGGCCTCATCACAATGGAGGGCGACATTCGCAGCGCCCTATGGAACCATCCAGAGTGACATAGGCTGTTTCATGGAACTTCCTGATGACATCAGGAGGCCTGTTAAGCATGCCAGTTGTTCGCGCTCATAGCTCAGATGCAGGTTGGAGCCCTTCCTAGTGCACCAGTATGAGAAGCGAGAACTAGGAACCGGGAGTGCTGCGAATAGATTGCCGCAGTCCAGCTTTCATCAGAGCATGGCAAGGGCTGCCTTTCTCTCCACGTTGGCAGTCGTCCTGCTGCTCGCGCTATTGCCAGACCACCTGCTGCACGCCCTCGGATTGGCCTTTACGTCTCATCACGACAAGCTCAACCACGCCGCCGCGTTCGCCACCTTGTCAGCTTTGGGTAGCCTCGGCTGGCCCCAACAGGTGGTCCGGCTGGCGGTTCTACTTGCTTTAACGGGCGCAGCGATTGAAATCCTTCAATGCGTCACAGGGCGTGACATGAGTGTCTTCGACTGGTTTGCCGACTGCGCCGGAATGGCATACGGGCTGAGAACTATGAGCTGGGTGAACGAGATTCTAGGCGAACCGGTTATTTGATCGCCACAGGCTCCGCTTTACCGCCGCCGTCTTGGCCCCACTTGCCAGCCTCACGCCCGGGGCCGCCTTCGATCACCCTCGCTATTGCCGTTCAATTTCCGACGCAAAGGCCGATAGCAAGGGAAATAGGTTTCTGGGCCGCTCACCATTTTAGACTTAGGTCCGATTCTCTCGCGCAAATGGCCGAAGCCGGAAACATTTCTCCTTCTACTTTGTTGCAGTGGCCGTGCCGCTGAGGAGAACATGCACAGTGCCTCTATCAAATGAACTGCGCGACGTACCGATAGAATTCCAATGCCCCTCCTGTTCGTGCCCAATGGTGAGAAGGGGATCCTGGCTGAAAACGATTGCCGGTTTCAGCTGCGATAGCTGCAGGTCCAGAGTGCGGATCGGCTACGAAGCGAAGCTGGCCATATTCGACCGGCACCTTAAGCGACGCGCGCCGGATCTGGGCCGACGACCAATGGAGTGCGATCCCGGCAACGGTTCCTGAGAGTGTGTCGGCAATTCAAGCTCCAACTGCTTGCGGTCTGCCGCAAGTCCAAGCTTTCATCTGGTCGCAGGGTCAGGCGGCTCTTCGTCCGTACGGAACCGATGATGGCGAGAGGTTTCGATGCGCTCGGAGCACCGAGCAGGTCGACACGTTTTTCGTGCGACCACCAATCTCTAGCTGGCCGCTCCGATGCTCTGACGAGGTGCGAGCAACTTGATCTTCAATAGTCTTTTTCGAGCCAGCATGCGCGCCGCCTCCGCGATGCGGTCTCCGTAAGCATCGGCGACGAATGATAGCGTCGACAGGTCGATAATGAGGTCGTCGATCGCGCCCGCCAAGACACTGGACCCGCGCCCAAATTGATGCACCAGCGCCAGCACTTCCTTAAGTGCCGTCGAGGCTTCACCCGCATCCAGCAGCGCCTCGATGTCATCGAAAACCTGCATCCCGACCCTCCCGCTTTAAAACGGTGGCAATTTCGCGCGAAAAGAAAGCGCCTGCCAAAGTGCTCGCGCACTAAGGCGGCTATTCAAACAACAAGAAAGACCCTGGTGGCCCAACGATGAAGGGCGTCCATGGAGGGCGTTCAGCGAGACGCAACTGAGATTCGGCGCGACATTAAAGGACGGCGATGCTTCAGCCGCGCTCTCTTACGAGCAATCCGAGCAGCGCCCAGCCGCCAGCCAATCGAAGATGTACGCCAAGACCGATAAGCTGGCGGAGCGTTTTGCCGAGACTGAAGACGCGGTGAATCGCTCAGCGAAGACATGACCGAGGTGGAGGCGGTCTCTGCCGAGGTGACCCGGTGGAAGTTGATGGGCCTCGGCGCATTGGGCGTCACTGGCATGGCAGCGGCGGCGCTCGCCTCGCTTAGTTACGCCCTGTTGGTCTATCTGGCGCGTGCTGCGCGGCGGATGACGAGCAGGCGGCATAGTCGACAGGCTCTCAAGATGGCTGGTGATGTGTGATGATCGCGTCGACGGGAACAGCTTTGCGATTACGCACGAGTTCTTATCAGTTATGCTCGGTGTCAGGCGGCCCGGCGTCACCATAGCGCTGCAAACCTTGGAGGGCCAAGGTCTGATACGCTCAATGCGAGGAGAGGTAGTCATTCTTGATCGCGCGCGTCTAATTGCGCTGGCTGATGGGTCATATGGCAGGGCTGAAGCCGAATACGCTCGGCTAGTCGGCAAACTGCATTGACGGCAGACGCCGCCCCCGTGCACAGTGCCCCTGCAACAGAGCCCGCTGGCTGAGCCACGGGTGTTTTTGCGTCAGGCGGGAACATTCCCGCTCTGAGGCTGTTTGGCTACAACCGGCTCGTTCTTCAGCGGTCCGTGCCGGTGACCAAGATGCGTCCCTCACTCGTCATGGGATGGCCCGCGCAGCCTCGGAAGCAGGCGCGGGCCATCCCATCAAGCCCTAGCCCCACGGCAGGGGCTTTTTGCTGTTCGAATCTGATGCGGTCCTGGCGGGAGTAAACACTGTCACTCCGTGCCGAGGCGAGTTCCTCCCGGAAATGGTGCATGAGCGCTCGCTCTTCCGCCAGACATGATCGGAGCGACCGTGCCATTTCGATACAAACGGATGATTCTATTGCGTAATCTTTGCTCATCGTCGCATTCAAACTCGCGCTGAGTCTGATTGTTCCATGAGCAAGAGCGCCCGGCTATTGAAAACCGAGCGACTTCTTTCGTTTGCCGACTTAGCTATTGCGCGAGAGCAACACCCAAACGTGAGGTATAGCTCCCTCAGCGCCTCTGGTTGACAATCGTTTCGGCCTGAGATTCCGACGACCTCGGTGCGCCGCTTGATCTCGCCGTTGAGACGTTCGATCGGATTCGTCGAGTGGAGCTTGGCGCGATGTTCCTTGGGGAAGGTCATGTAGGCCAGCACGTCGGGCTCGGCGTCGTCCATGATTGTCGCCAGCTTCGGCACCTTCGGCCGGATCTGGTCGGCGACGGCGCGCCATTGTACGGACGCGGCCTCGGGCGTTTCCCGGGCGAAAGCGGTGGCGATGAAGGCTGAGACGACCCTGCGGCCGCTCTTGCCGGCATGGGCCAGCACGTTCCTCATGAAGTGGACGCGGCACCTCTGCCATGTCGCGCACAGCACCTTGGTGACGGCCGCCTTGAGGCCTTCGTGAGCATCGGAGACGACGAGCTTGACGCCGCGCAGGCCGCGACGTGTCAGCTTGCGCAGGAACTCTGTCCAGATCGGCTCGGCCTCCGAGGTGCCAATCTCCATGCCCAGTACCTCGCGCCGGCCGTCCGCGTTGACGCCGACGGCGATGATAACGGCGACCGAGACGATCCGCCCACCGCGGCGGACCTTCAGGTAAGTGGCGTCGATCCACAGGTATGGCCAATCGCCCTCGATCGGCCGCTCGAGGAAGGCCTTCACCTTCCCGTCGATCTCCTCGCACAGCCGCGAGACCTGGCTCTTGGATATGCCGCTCATACCCATGGCCTTGACCAGGTCGTCAACCGACCGGGTCGAGATGCCTTGCACATAAGCTTCCTGGATGACGGCGGTTAGCGCCTTCTCGGCCATGCGGCGCGGTTCGAGGAAACCTGGGAAGTAGCTTCCCTTCCTGAGCTTCGGGATGCGCAGCTCGACCGTGCCGGCCCGCGTCTCCCAGTCCCGGTCGCGGTAGCCATTGCGCTGGGCGAGCCGCAGCGGGTTCTTCTCGCCATAGCTGGCGCCGGTGGCCGCGCCCACCTCCATTTCCATCAGTCGCTCGGCGGCAAAGCCGATCATCTCCCGCAGCAGATCGGCATCCGGGGTCTTCTCCACGAGCGTGCGCAGGTTCATCATGTCGTCGGTCATCGGTGGTCCTTCCGAAATGGGTTGGCGTCAACAACCAAACCCTACCGGAAAGCGCCGATGACCACCCACACCCCGCTCGCTGGCTACAGCGCTACTAACGGCGCGCTCGTGAGCGGCTTCGCTACCGCCGAGCTACACCACCTGATGGGACACGACCTTTCATTTGCTTTAGGAACAACGCGTAAATGGAAAAGTTGGTCCACCGCAGCGCTCGTGAGGATGCCTTACCGCTGCCGGCCGGCGGCAAAGGGTCCGGCCCGCGCTTTCCTTCCTAGTGTGACGTGGCCCTCAAGGCTGCCAAGTTGTTCCTGCCTCACTGATCCAGTTCAATTGGATCGTGATCTGGTTGCTCGTGCCACATCACCTGGCGGAAATCGCGTTTGTCGACCTGCTGACCGCAGATCGGGCATGCGTGAAATCGATCGTCACAGTCCTGCGGTTGGTGTGGCTTGCCGGGGATAGGCGGTCCAAGGTCGGCTATTCTAGCCATGCGCGACCGAACAAGATGCTGCGGCAAAGTTCCGTCAGTTTGGTTTTCTCAGTTGGTGAAAGACATCGCACCAAAAGCGGTAGTCATCTGGTCGACCGTCGAAATGCGCCTCCAAAGCGCAGTGCGCCACGGCGGTCGGTGCTTCCATCCCATAAAGTTCGATCGCAGATTGAGCGGCCTGATCTCTGTCGACGAGATCGGCAATCTTCAAAGCGGCGAAATCAGCGCTCCGGATCGCGAGCCTCCGTGGACCAAATATTCCAACACCTAAGGGTGACTATATGATCCCCTCATGGCAACTCTGCGGTACGACGAAAGGCAGGAACCGGATGGGACGTGGACGGTATTCGACGTGTTCACCGGGCTCCCGGCTATTGTAGCGGGCCACCCATCTGTCGACCTTCCCGACATGGAGTATGCCGAAGAGCTGGCCGCCATCCTGAATGCCAACGACCTGAAGCAGAGGCTATCTCACGGTAGGTTCCCCGGAGGGTTCGCCTGACCGAAGTGGCATTAGCCCCCGGTCGTATTGCCCATCCAGGTTGGTTCGTCCGATCCGAACAAGCAATTGTTATTGATCTACCGGCTACGACGGTTTTAAGTCGACTCGCCATTGCTTTTCGTAGGGAGGACGTGATGGGCAACGTGGTGCCAATCTGCAAGGCCGCGCCTTGCGTGGAAGTGGTCGGAGCCAGTGGCGAATGGGTCGTCCGCATCATTGAAACTGACCAGGAAATTACACGCTCATTCGCCCTGGAATCGTTCGCACTGGCCTTCGCAGAAGGCCAGCGGATACGCCTGCATCTCGACAAGGTTGTGCGGCTTTAGGACCCTCCTGCGGCTGGGTACCCTCAGGGCCGCGACGGTGATGGCCGATTGTTCCATTGCTGGTGAGGCTTGCGGTGTGACGTCTCTGTCGTCAGCCCGCGCGGCCGGAAGGGCGGCAGGCTTTTTATTGGTTGAGATCGAGCGGCTCGTGATCGGGCTGCTCGTGCCACATCACCTGCCGGAAGTCGTGTCGGTCTACCTGCTGGCCGCAGATGGGGCACGCATGGAAATGCTCCGGCCAGTCAGCGTCATGTGGCTTGCCGGGCTTAGGCGGTCCAAGGTCAACAATTTTCGTCATCACCAACGAACACGGCGACCCGGCAAAAGTTCCGGGGTGTGTGTGTGCATGCGTTCGAAGGCTGACAACAAGACCCCCACGCCGGAAGGTGAATGATGATCGCGACGCTAGCCTAGCCATCCCCAACGGCTCGGACAAATCCGGTTCCCGGCGGCGTTCCCGTCGTTCTTCAAGGAACAGCTTCGGTGTGCTCGTCCCACTCAAGGGGCGTTGTCCCGCGCTCTTGACGAAACTTTCCAAACTCCTTGCGCAGGTCGGCAAGGTCCAATGCCCAAAGATGCTCACTGCTTCCGGGGTTCGACAAAGCGCTCACCAGTTCCGTCCGCTCTCTCGGAATTAAGTTGGCTTCGCGGTTGAGCCTTCAAGGTGGCATTGCGAGATAATTTGCTCGCTTGCTAATATGCCTATATCTTAGGCAGAGGAGTGGGGGTCTCATATCTTCCCGCAGTGGCCGGTGCGGTTAAGCCCCACAAGCACCCCCAACTGCACCGGCCATGTCCCACGGCTGGGTATGGTCTTTGCGCTCGGCATATCTTTTCAAGAGCTTCCGTGAAGCCTGACGCAAATTTGTTGCTGCTGCGAGCCGCACCCCCCGTTTGGCGGAGCTTCGTATATCTCTCGCTTTACGACGATCTTATCCGAAGTGATTAGGCGAGCTAGGCGCTTCAGCGAGCTGCCACTACCTCGTAGGCGTCCAAAGCTTCTTGGTGTGCCGATGCCGAAAAGCAACCCAGCGGCCGGTCCATAAACGGCCAGCAAGTCGAGGTCCTGGGCTCCATCCGTAGGATGGGTCGACGAGCGGGTCGAACAGTGGCGCGCGCGCCCCCGAGAGGAAGAGGGAATGTCTTATAACGGAGCGTCCGCAAGTGTCGGACGCTGACCGGGCTGCCCAGCGCAACCCTGCTGAACCCGACGCTTTGGTGTCACTTCCAAGTATACCCTGATGTGCAACAACAACATATGCGCAAATCGAAAGCCGTCCGGCTTACCGGTCAAGAACGGGAGCGCCGCTAAGACGAAAAAGCATCTCGCTGTAGGGTAGCCGAGCAAGGATCTTGCCGTGGTTGGCAATTGCCGCAGCTGTCATTCCTCTACATAGGAGACTGACGCCCCCTTGGGTTCGTTGGCAGATGGCATCCGGACTGTCAACGAGATGCAGATCCGGAACCCCATATACTATGGCAGTTACACCCTCAGGAATGGCTCCGATCGGTTGAACTACCAATATGCGCACACCGAGCAGCCACCCTATGATAATGGCGGCTACGCAACCAGTGCAGCCAAAGACGCCGAACTTCTTCATCGCATCGCACTATTCCCCGCATCCCATCATCGTACCTGATGGCGTGATGGTGCATTCGTTGCCTTCAGTGTCCACGGAATGAGTTCCGGTGCTGTCTGTCCAGGAGCGAATGGAGTAGGAGTTTCCTTCGCTATCGCTACTGGTGACCTCTTGGCCTCCGTTCGGAAAGCGAAGAGTTTCGGTGTCAATCGAATAGTTATTCCTTCGGTATCGTACGATCTCACATGTTGATCCCCATTTTTGCCGGAATAGGAATCTGTGCAGACCCTGTAGTCGCTTTCACCCAAGCAATCAGCGTATGCGGAAGCGGTGCAGCCGAGTAGAAATGCTGCCGTCAATCCGATGACGTTTACTTTCATTGAATTTCCTCGATAAAAACACTAAAGCCCCGCCAATAGTCATAACGGCTCTGGGCGCGAGGAACCGCAGCGGCTAGGTATCCTTGAAGTTAAACCGCCTATCAAGCCAATCTGCGCCTCTGAAATACACCGCACTCGAGTGCCACGAGTTGTTCAAGGTAAGCGTCCAGGCCCAAAGGCTTATGGATACAAGTGCACCAATCCACCCGTACAGCAGAGCTGCCGCAAAAAGCGATGGGGTCGACATAACGAGTATCCACCACTCCCAAATGAAGCGCAAGGTAATACCGACGCAAAAATAAATAGAGATGAAGAGTATAATCCCGACAACGACCCCTGTAAATTCCATTATCCTGCCAGTATTTTTCTTTTTTGCTGTTCGAATTCTTGATCTGTGATGATTCCGGTCGCCTTCAAAGCGCCGAGACGCTCAAGCATTGACACCACGTCGGTACCCTGCGGTTGATTGTAGACTGGAGCTGGCTGCCTTCTCTGCTCCAGTGCATCCCTAACCTTATTGACGAATTTGACAACAGTCTTCTTCCAAACGTTGCTGATGTGCCGCTGCGAAGCTCCGTCTTCGATGGTGATCGAACCAAAGATGAGCCCCGTTTTGCCGCTAACAGCATTTACCTTGTCAAGGCCTATGCTGGCCTGCTTCAGGCCGTAGATCATTCCTTTGTCGAGAAAGATGATACGTCGGTCTGTCAGGGTGATGAGCCACGTGTCGCCGTCCATGAGCCCAGAAGTGAATGCCAATACCTGCTCACCGTCTGAAAGAATCTCCGGAAGGTGATTTAGCTCTTTCTTTGTAAAAAATTGATCGTCGCCGATTTCATCGGCGATACGTTTATACTCAATTCGAAGCTCCGCCTTGGACGCATTTTTAAAATCGAAGGTCATATTCTCTCCAATCGCTATCCGAGTCAGCAGCGCACAGATTGTATTTCTAAGATTTAGGCTAGGTTATCCCACCGGGCGAACGGCTTTCGTAATTTTCAACCAATCTGATGTTCTATTTTGTTTGAAACGCCGAGATATGGGAGCTTCGTGCAAGGTGGCTAGATGAAAAGAAGCCACCACATTCGGCGCGCTTGGAGCAGCTTGTGCACTCGTTCAAGTACGCATTTTTCCAGTCACTAATCGACCGCTTTGCATACTTGTGGATAGAGCCATCAAGAAGACAGAGCTGGTGATTGTAGACTGAAACATTGATCCTAGCCGCAGCCAGATATTGCACAGCCGCCCGCAACTCACTTCGATAGTCGTACGGGTCCATCCAGAGCTTATCCATATTTGCCCTTGTGAAGCCAGTGATCTCCAGTCCCATAAACGTCACGTGGTCTACGAAGGTGAGGTTTCTAAAAATGAAATCTGACAGGTCGACGAGACCTTCATAGGTCTGCTTGTGAACGACAACTCGTATCTCAACCTCAGCCCCGACGGCCTTCAGGTTCATGATCCCGCGGATGGTCTCATCGAAGGCGCCTTTGGACTGAACCACGTAGTCGTGAACTTCCGGGTCGGCGGAATAGATCGGTATGCCGACCGAAAGACGAGGATGTCCAATCCCTTGATAGCGCTCTGCGAATTGCCGATCCTTGAACGTCCGGCCATTGGAAAGAATATGAACCGGCGTAGACGGAAGGTGGTCACGAGCTGATGACAAAATGTCAAAAAAGTCCTCACCCACCAGCGTTGGCTCACCGCCAGTGATCCCGAGAAACGGGGTCGTTACGGGCAGCAGGGGCAGCACATCCAAAATCTCCCTCGCCAACCAGCGATCATCAACGTCTTTGGGTGGCTGGGAGCACATCAAACACAGGTGGTTGCACCGCTCCGTTACGAGGAAATAGTTCGCGTTGGCATCCTTTCTGAACAGGACACGCACTGCCTTTCGATCCGGCACAAAGCGGATGACGTCTCCTTCGCTAAGGTAGTCGAACTCGTGGGGCAGAACGACTAGTCGTCGGTCTGAAAACAGTCGCTCAGCTTCCGGCCGATGCTCCTCAAAGGTGACAACCCACTGGCATTCAGGATGAAACGTCTGCCCCTTGAAAAGATACGCATCATGTTCTCGGTTAGGCGCTTGGTCAGCTTGGCCCGTCACGAGCCTAAGTGCCACTCGCTGTGAGAAATCACCGACGCTTGCTGACACAGCGAAGCCACTCAGTCGCAACATCCTAATTCGCCCAACTTAGAAAGAGTTCTCGGGCGGTAACGTCCCTCTCCATAAGGTCGATCAGCCTCTTGAAGATCGACATATTGCGATTGCAGAATCCCGACCGCGTTTTGAGGCCAACAAAGTCGCCCTGCGTTGCGGTATGGAATACTGGATCGGAGCCACAGAACGGCTCGTAAGCGCAGTCGGCGCACATCGGTACGGAGCCTGCAAAAGATTGCTCGATAGGATCGAGGAGAGCGTCGGACCCGAAAATCTCGCCATAGGTGTTTTCGTGGACATTCCCGAGCAGAAATGTCTTGTCGCCCATTTCGGCCAACATTCGTGCTTCGTCGGACGCGTAGACGCTGGCGTCATAGTTATAGACAACGGCGGAGATACCGATGCCTGCCGGGCTCATAAGATCCACATATCCTGGCTCGAAAGGCGTGAGCATCTTTGTAAGGATGGTGGCCGCGTAAAACTCCTTGAAAGGAATGCCGTTACGGTTCAGTTCCAGGATGTAATTCAGCCCGTCGAAGTAGAAATCGAGCCAGCGGTCCACGTCATAGGCTGCGTACGATTTCGTCTTGACCGCGAAGCCGTAAGGGGAAAGCGGCCGAAGGAATATTCCGGGGAAATCTAGCCGCACGTATTCGTCAATGATCTCGCGCGCCAGTGGAAGACTGGCTTTGGTCGTTGTCATAAGTGCGCTGACGCGTTCATGGCCGAGAGCCAGTCTGGCCTTGTGGATACCTGCCACAGCCAATTCGTAGCTGTTCTTTGCCGGGCGCGGTCGATTGGCATTGTGAAGAGTGGCCGCTCCGTCGAGCGACGTTGAAATTAAAATCCTGTGCACGCGACAGAATTCCAAGATTTCGTCGGTGATGACGGCGAGATTCGTCGTGATGACGAATTGCAGCGACCGCCCGGCGACCTTGTTGATCGCTTCAGCCCGATGCACGACGTGTTGGATCAACAGGAAATTCAGGAGCGGCTCGCCGCCTTGGAACTCGATCTTGATAGCCGGACTTGGAGACTGGAAAATGAGCGCCAACGCCTTCTCGGCAGTCTCCTCTGACATATCGAAGGCTGAACGATCTTCGCTTTGGCGAGATACCTGACAGTAGGGGCAGGAGTGCTCGCACCGCAAAGACACGACCATGATGTGAAGCGAGGTGAAGTTCTCAAGCCTTCTTGCCTTGGTCCGAACCTTCAGCGCCAGCAGCTCCTTGCCGATATTGGAGGATGCATCAAAGAGGAACTGCCTGCTGCGCAGGCGGGAGTAGGCGGGGTGTGTGCTGGGAAGCTCGTGCCTGATAAACGAAGCCAGCACGGCGCGCGGCAATACCAGATATTCGCCCGCTTGGTTGGTCAGCACATACCGCTCGTCGTCCAACTGGGAAAAACGAAAGTACGCGAGCTGATAAGTGTCCTCCAACGGTCGTTGGAACTCAGTTGCCGGAGCAAACTTAGTCATCGGACTGCAGGCCCGATCTGGAAAACGCAAGCGCCAGTATCGCGTTTCTAACAGTGGCGGTTTCGGCGGCGATGCTGCTACGCAGGTCCTGATCCAAGACCTCTAGCCGCAGTCTTTCTACCGCTGCGTCGGCCGAAGTTCGCGCGGCCGCCTTGCTGAAGTTGATCGTGCATACTGCGAAGCCGCCCTCGATCGTGATCTCAACCGCAGCGTTGCCGGTTACCCGATACGCTGCGCGCTTTACACAGTCGAGGCTGAAGACTGACAGATCAAACTTGACTTGGGCAGTCTGGACGAGCTCGCTCTCGCGAGGGGTGTCCGCCATCAACAATAGCTGTAGCCAGAGCAGTGAGACCCGTGACTAGCATGGCTCGAATGGCTGGTGTGGTACGCCATGATAACGTCCGTACCATTTGAGCGATCTAGCACCTCACCGTAGCCGAGGTCCGCCGGGACAGTGCCAGCTTCAGCGAGCTTGGTCGAAGGCTGATTTGCCGATTCGACAAGGACTGCAGCCTGAACTTGGCCGCCGAGAATCATCGTGGCCGACAAGGCCATTGGTGACAGGAAATTGCGTTTCGACATTATCCAAACCCCCGTTTGTACGGACTCATTAGCAAAACGCGCCAAGCCGGACAAGTACCGCTTGTGGAGAAGTGCTTAAGGGACCACTAATGTTCCGGGTCAAATACTTGTATTGTGGAGTTGACGGGGTCCGTCTTCTGAGCGCAATCGATCGCAGAAGCGGCCCGACGATGCTCTTTTGCAGCCGCTTCGGCTGCCGCCAGAAAGCGCTCGGATTTCAGCCCGAGACAGCTGTTCGGAAGGTTTGGTTCTGGGCCATTGGCGATCTCCGCTTGATGGGGTTCGCCGCAACGCGGACCATAGTCCTACATGCCACGCTGCCTGACCTCCTGGCCTACTCTCACGGGAGCGATAGGGCCAGGCGCCAAGCGCCACCATCAGGAGGGAAGCGGTCGTGCCGACCATGTCTCGCGCCTGAGCGTCGCGGGCGCCGCATCAAGGAAGCGGGGTACAGCGCTGCGGCCTGATACTGGACTCCCGGCTTCAGACGATGCATTCTCGCCTCGGGGAAGGGATCATGGGCAATTCTGTTCATGCCAGGAGGTTGCAGAGGCGACGGCCTTGGTGGCGCTCGCTTTTCCGCTATCGTCTCGCCGCCGTTCTGGTGATGCTCGGGGCGACTTCCGCGGGCTATCTTGCAGTCGGCGACGATCGGCACGAGCTGCCGCGCGTTCACCATGGCGGCGATTCGTCGGCCAGCAACGCGGCTGTCCGCGAGGCGGGCTGCGATATCAAGGGCAACATTAACGAGCGCGGCGAGCATATCTACCATATGCCGGGGCAGGAATATTACTCTGCTACGCGCGTCAACACAGCTCGAGGAGAGCGCTGGTTCTGCTCACAATGGGAAGCGTGGTGGGCGGGCTGGCGGAAAGCGAAAGTGTAGCGATTGCCTTTAGACTACACCTTCAGTTGCTCGATGCGCGTGCTCTTTATTGGAAGTTCGAACATCGCGCCGCCCGCGAGTTCCGGGTAATGCGTCGATCGCCAGAGATGACGATCCAACGCCCCCTCCGTGCTCAGCTGGGCGATCCAGGCCACATCTTTCACGCCGGGGCCGAACTTCTCTCTGATATGGACGATCTCATGCTCCCCGGCGAACAGGGCATTTAGCGAACGGGCGAGAGCGGGCGACAGGTTTTCGTCGACCAGGGCTTTCACGCGGCACTCTGAAGGCTCTCTTCGAATTTCATGGCGTCTCTAACAGCGGTAGCTGAGACATCGAAAAGGCGCGCCACCTTTTCCACAAATCCTTCGGCTTCTACAGCTTGCGCAAGCGCCACGGTCGGGACGCCATATTTGGAGGCGATCGGCTGACCGAACGAACGATGGGGGTCGATCACGATGGACTGCTTGCCATTGAAGGGCCGCCAGCGCGCCACCGCGTCATCCTCGATATCCAGGTCTTTGAACGTCCGATCTATGCAGGAATGCAGCCAGAGCGACGCGGCAAAGCCCATCGGGACGCGCCAGCCTAGGTCTTCCTCCCCCCGCTGCATGCCAGACGTATTGTCCTTGGGCATCGCGCCGCTCCATCGGCGAGGCGTCAGTTCGTCTCGTCTACGATACTGTCATAGTCGCGGCCGATCAGTAGCAGCACGAA
This sequence comes from Mesorhizobium sp. M0217, assembly GCF_040321955.1. Taxonomy (NCBI): domain Bacteria; kingdom Pseudomonadati; phylum Pseudomonadota; class Alphaproteobacteria; order Hyphomicrobiales; family Phyllobacteriaceae; genus Mesorhizobium; species Mesorhizobium sp. M0217. Next base: position 20,658 of record NZ_JAMYSN010000046.1, read on the forward strand.
GCCGCAGGGCACTGTCACGCTGGTGAGGGCAATAAGGCCGAGCCATCCATAGTCCGGCTTCGCAAAATAGTAGTACCAGCTAATCGCCTGCACCAGCGGAGACACGATCAACATCCAAGCACCCCATTTGCCATCCGTGTTGAGCCGGATCGTTGTCGTCGCCCGATATCTGATTGCCATACGTATGCCCTCCCGTTCCTCAAAAGGCAGCTTCGCGTCGGTTGAGCGCGAACGCAAGCGCCGGCCCGGCTACGGCTTTGCCAGCCTCACGCCGGCGCCTCCTCCATTCTGCGGAATGAGCTCAACCCCGGCAGCCTCCAGAGCGGCCTGCAGGTCGACCAACGTGCGGTCGTATGGCGTCCGCTTGCCAGCTTCGAAATTGGCAATGGTCGTCTTGGCCACCTGGGAGGCCGCTGCCAGCTGATCCTGCGACCATCCAACAAGCGCCCGGGCTGCCCGGCATTGAGATGGCGAAAGTGTCATTTTAGTTAAACCTTACATTAAAGTGACTGTACGATACGTGCAGCCTTATACCATTAGTGCAACGTTATCGCAAATGCAGACCCAAATGCCTAACACCCCTCTTCTGGAGGCCGGCGAAGCTATGGCCGCTGCCTTCCCTTTAGAAGATTTTCCCGCGCCCTGCTCGGTGCCATCGCCTCTATTCCGGCCATAAGAGGCGCGGCCGCGGCGCATGTCTCGCCGCAACCGGCGCCTCTGCCCTCCGAGGAGGAACTGCTGCAAGCCTACAGTGAGTGGCTGTTCTTCGAACGTCTGCTGCTTATGCGCGACATCTACCCTCGCGAGCGCAACCCCTACCGCCAAACAGCCCTCGTGCCCTGCAACACTCTTGCGGCGCATTACCATTTCCCGCTACGATGACCGAGAGTTGTAGCCCGACATGGGAAACGGTGCCCTCGCCAGCCACGCGTGCGCTGCTCGTCTTGCAGACTGTCGGCGTTGACTTCAGGCCGCTGAGTGAACGGCAATGATCTTTCGTTCAGAAGGAAACTGCCATGCGATGGTTTGTGGTCGACGTGATGCGCCGCGAAGCCCGGAAGTGGGACTGGGCGGCGCTTGTGACCGATACGCATCCTGACGATCTAGAAGCTCGGATCTTTGCGAAGCAGTGCTGGGTCCCCATTCCCGGCAAGCACCGAAACCGAGATGCGGCTTGGGATATGTTCGAGGCGATGTCAGCCACGCGGCACTGACTGACTTTCATTCCGCAGAAGAGAAACGAACAGCCCGCTGCGGCTGGTGGCGGGTTTTTCATGTCGCGTTTCATGTCGCGTCCATCAGCCGCGCACCAGTAAAAACCGTTGGAAACCAAGGATACTCAGTTGCAACATGGTGCAACATCAGCTGAATATTACAGAAACAAGCGGTGCCCAGAGGCAAGTAGGAAATGTCTGTGCTTTCAGATCTTACCACGCACATAGCATGCGGACAACCAACAGAAATAGCAACAATAGATTCTTGTGGGTTATTTCATTCCTCCCGGAATGTCCGACTGATTTGGTCCGACAGCGGCTTCACGAAATAGGAAAGCGCCGTACGCTCACCCGTCTGGACCATCGCTTCGGCCGGCATACCGGGCACGAGCGTCAGGCCCTTGAGCTTCGTCAGTTCCGCCTGCGGAACCGACAGGCGCACCAGGTAGTACGAAATGCCGTTTTTTTCATCCGTCGCCAGATCGGCTGCGATCCGGCTGACATATCCGTTCAATATCGGCGTGGTTCTCAGATTGAAGGCTGACATCCGCAGCACGGCCTTGTGACCAAGCTGGATTTGGTCGATGTCCTTCGGGGTGATTCGTACTTCAAGCGCAAGATCGTCGCCTTCCGGCACGATTAGCATGATCGGATCGGCGGGCGTGATCACTCCGCCGACCGTATGAATTGCGAGTTGTTGAATGGTGCCTGACTGCGGCGCGACGATATCGATCCGCCGCAGTTCCTGTTCAACCGCCACCTTGCGCTCAACATACTCCCCGACCTGCGCCTGAACCTCTCTGAGCTCCTGGCCCACTTCCGACTTGAAATCCTGATCGATCTGCGGGATCTGCAGGCGCGTTTCGGCTATGCGGGCTGCCGTCTGTGCCTGATCTGCGATCTTCTCACCGCGTTCGCCACCGAAAGTGGCAACCTGGATCTTCAGGCTGTTCAACCGTTGGTCCGAGACAATGCCTTGGTTGCGCAGCCCACTTAGAACAGCAATTTCCTTTTGGAGAACCTCGATCATTTTTTCACAGGCAATTTCCTGCGCCTTGAGTCCTTCGATCTCGTGGTGATATTGAGTAATGCGTTCCGCCAATTGCGCCTGCTTCCCGTCGCGGGATTGCCTGCGGAATTCGAACAGCAACGTCTCGCTATCTATTGCCGAAGCTACGTCCGGAACATCTCTTCGGGCGAGTAGCCAGTCCGGGAAGGGGATTTCCGCGAGATCGTCACGCTCAGCATCGAGTCGAGCTAGGTAGGCGGCCAGCTCATCGAGCCGCTTGGTGACTATGGCGAGATTAGCGCGCGCCTGGGTGGCATCGAGCCGCATGAGGATGTCGCCGGCTTTTACCTTATCGCCTTCGCGCACCAGGATTTCTCCCACCACCCCGCCAGTCGGGTGCTGCACCTTCTTGACATAGGAAACGACGACAAAGTGTCCGGACGCTACAACCGCACCGGAGAGATTCGTGAAGTTCGCCCAGGCTCCGGCTCCTCCCACAAAGATCACGCTCGCCAGAAAGCCCGCCACCAGGTGGCGGCGAATGGAGCTTGAAACGTCATTGTTCTGATCAATGCCGGACACCGGTATCCTCCATGTCAGCGCGCTCTGCCACGTTATCCTGTGTAGACTCGATGGCCTTCAGGACTTTGGAAGGCGCACCGAATGATCGCTGCCGTCCACCTTCCATCACCAACACCAAATCGACGGCGCGGATGACGCTCGGCTGATGGCAGACAACAACCGCAATGCCCTTGCGCTCGCGCACAGAGGCGATCGCCTTAGCGACTGCAGCTTCGCCTTCCGCGTCGAGATGGATATTGGGTTCATCCAGCACGACAAGGAACGGGTCTCGATAAAGGGCCCGGGCAAGACCGATAAGCTGACGCTGCCCGGCGGAAAGTGCCGATCCGGCCTCACCAATCGGAGTTTCGTATCCGTGCTCAAATCGGAGGATCAGTTCGTGCGTGCCCGCTGCTTTCGCCGCGGCGACAATAGCCTCAGGGTCAGGATCATGTTCAAAACGAGCAATGTTTTCGGCAATGGTGCCGTCGAACAGTTCAACACCTTGCGGCAGATAGCCGATATGACGGCCTAGTGCTTCCCGGTCCCATTGATCGAGGCTTGCGCTGTCGATGCGAACCTTCCCGGCGACCGGCGTCCATGCGCCGACGATGGCGCGCGAGAGTGTCGACTTGCCCGAGCCCGATGGACCGATGACCCCGAGTGCGCTTCCCGCCTGAATGGCAAACGCAATGCCGGTCACGGTCGGCTTGCTTTCGCCGGGCGGAACAATTGTCACGCTTTCGAGGCGCAGTTCGCGTTCAGGTGCAGGCATAGGCACAACAGGAGCGGTTTCAGGAACCTTTTCCAAGAGGTCCTCCAGCCGCGCCCAACTCTGGCGCGCCATGAGGAAGGGTTTCCAGCTTGAAATGGCCAGATCGACCGGAGCCAGCGCACGCCCCATCATGATCGAACTGACAATCATGACCCCGGCCGTAGCCTCCTGCCTGACGACAAGGTACGCACCGACGGTAAGAATGGCCGATTGCACCTGCAGGCGCAAGTCGGCATTGCAACGCGCTGCTTGCAGCAGACCATTGCGTGCCATGTTGTGGGCAACGGTATCGCTTATCGGCCCTTGCGAGAGAGTGTTGGCAAG
>NZ_JAMYSN010000047.1:0-22139 GCF_040321955.1 Mesorhizobium sp. M0217
GGCACCGAGTTCACCTCGAACGCCATCCTCGCCTGGTCGAAGGATTACAGGATCGAATGGCACTACATCGCGCCGGGCAAGCCGATGCAGAACGGCTATGTCGAGAGTTTCAACGGCCGGATGCGCGATGAGCTGTTGAACGAGAGCCTGTTCTTCGGTCTCGACCACGCCCGAAGCGCCATCGCCGAATGGAGGGAGGACTTCAACACCGCGAGGCCACATTCCTCGCTCGGCTACCAGACCCCGGCAGCCTATGCCCAGGTCATCACCGCAACCGGCTCCGACGCTGTGCTGATGGAAGGCTCCGCGCCTCCGCCGGTTGCTCAACCCGCGCCACAAGGCGTAACAAAAACGGTCGAGGCTCTAATCGCAGCTGGATGACAGTTCAGTAGCAGGTCAATGTGACGGCTGCGTTTTGTGCTGATTCAACATTCACCTCGATGGAGGTGGACGATGGGAAAAGCACTGAGTGGCGATCTGCGGTGGCGGTGTGTTGAAGGCTTCGGACGAAGGTATGTCGGCGCGCCAAGCCGCGGCGCGGTTTGGTGTGGGTGTATCAAGTGCGATCCGCTGGATTGCTCGGGCGAAGATCGGCGAGACTGGGCCGCGGCCGCAGGGTTGCCGCCGCGCGTCCAGCCTCGATGCGCATGACGCCTTCATCGTCGGGCTGATCGAGGGGCGCAAGGACATCACGCGAGATGGTGGCGCGGCTGGAGGTCGAGCAGTCGGTTCGGATCAGCCGCAGCGCCTTGAGCGCCTGGCTCGGCCGGCACGGCTGGACTTCAAAAAAGCCCGCGCACGCACTGGAGCAGGACCGCCCCGACATCCTGAAGCGACGCCGGGACTGGTTCGACGGCCAGCTCGATCTCGATACGGCGAAGCTGGTGTTCATCAACGAGACGGGCCTCTCCCCGAAGATGGCGCGACTGCGCGGAAGAGCGCCACGCGGCGAACGCTGCCGGGCTGGCGTGCCGCACGGGCATTGGAAGACCACTACCTCCACCGGAGCGCTGCGGCTGACCGGCATGACCGCCCCCTTGGTCTACGACGGCGCCATGAACGGCAACGTGTTCCTTGCCTATGTCGAGCAGGTGCTGGTCCCGACATTGTCGGAGGGCGACGTAGTCGTCATGGACAACCTGCCCGCCCACAAGGCCGCCGGCGTGCGCGACGCGATTGAGGCCGCAGGCGCGAGCCTGCTCTACCTGCCGCCCTACAGTCCCGACTTTAATGCTCCTGCTGGTCAAGGGTGTCGGATCGGATTTGGTGAACAGGTCGGTTGCGGCCATGTATACGGCGTCTGAATGTGCAACGGGATCGCTGCGCGCCCTGATGAATATCCGGTTGGAGAGAACAGGTCCCACTCAATCGAGCGCGCTCGAGGCGCTTCGGATTGATCGGGGTGTCCTGGTTCTTCGTCTCCGTTTGTTCGCCATCACCTCACTTTGCCCTGACCATTCCGAGAGCCTGTCAGGCTGCCTGCGGCTCGTAACGCGATCCGTCCCTAAGGACGGCGAAGACTGTTCTTGCCATGCGATGCGCTAAAGCGATGGCGACGACCTTCGCCTTCTTCCGGTTCAACATGCTTGATAGCCAATCCGATCCCGGCTCGCGCTTGAGCCTACGTCTAAGCATGATCTGCGCCATGGCGGCCAGATACAGCAAACGTCGGATATAACGGTTGCCCATCTTCGAGATCCGGCCCACCCTCTGCTTGCCTCCGGTGGAGTGCGGCTTGGGAGTGAGGCCGAGCCAGGCGGCATAGTCCCTTGCGCTGCCGAAATTGTCGACATCCGGCGTCGTCGCCGCGATGATCGTCGCCGACAGCATCCCCACACCTGGGATTGTGGCTAGACGCTGGCTTGTCTCGCTTTGCGCGTAGGTCTCTTCGAGCTCGTCGGTCAGCCGCTCGATCCGCTTGTCCGTCTCGGCCAACTGATCGAAGAGCAAACTCACAGGCATTCGAGCTACTTCCGGCAGTTGATCCAGTTGATCCTTCAGTCGATTGACGTTCTGCGCGCCCTTCGCCGCGATGACGCCGAACTCCGTCATGTGGGCCCGGATCGCGTTGCCGATCTGCGTGCGCTGGCGAACCAGAAAGTCTCGCGTGCGGTGAAGAACCAGAACCGACGAGCAGGCTTCGCTCTTGATGGCGACAAACCGCATGGAGGGGCGTGTCACGGCTTCACAGAGGCGGCCGCATCCGCAGCATCCGTCTGCCGCGCTTCACGTAAGGCTTCACATAGGAGGGCGGCATCAGCCGGACGTCGTGCCCCATCTCCAGAAGCCTGCGCGCCCAATCGTGAGAACCTGCGCAAGCCTCCATGCCGATCAGGCATCGTGGACGCTTCTGGAACAACACCAGCAACTGGCTGCGGCGAAGCTGACGGCGTACGAGAACCCGACCGTTCCCATCGACACCATGGATCTGGAAGACACTCTTTGCGAGGTCGATGCCAACTGTGGCAAGTTCTGACATGGATGGCTCCTTTGCTCGGGACGACAACATCCCAACTATGGCGCAATGCGACGCCGGGAGCAGGAGCCATCCACACCATCAATCGAGAACGCCTTCGCCAGACTTAAGGCGCTGCTGCGAGCAAAGGCCGAGAGAACCATCAAGGCTCTGTGGGACGCGGTCGGCGCGGTCGTCGACCTCTTCACCACAGCCGAATGTGCCAACTACTTCAAAGCCGCAGGATATGAACCGGATTAAACAGGACGTGCTCTAGCGTCCGACACACTCCAAACTGAACCTGAACGAAACCCTATCCAAATCAACAAGGCCCAGGATCAGTCCGGAAATGGCCGGCTTCATCGTAATCGGTGGTCGGCTCCACCGGAACACGCAGTCGAGACTCGCGCATTAGAGCCTTGTGTAGCAGATTCTCGGCTTGAATTGTCCGCCGGTGTAAGTGGCTCGTTGGTGCGAAAACGGCAGGCGAAGTACGAATTGAATCACAATCTCTCACCGGCAGCGCAGTTCCTGTCACTTTGCCTGACCAGCGGTTTGCAACCCGCCTCGCGTTCAATTCATCCGCTGCAACAGAACCGTCAAACAAATTTACAGAACGTTTGCGACTGCGGGTCGCTGAATAGGGTACGTTCACCCCAATCTGAGATCAGGCGCGGATAAAGCTGTGCTACGGCCTCGGCACAGCACACAAGGTCGGGAGTAACAGCCAATGGCAAGAAGAGCATTTATCCTGATTGAAGGTCATCCGAGAGGGAATGGTCTCCTATACGTCCAAGCGGCTCGGCGTCTCGGTCTTCACCCGATTACCCTATCGACTGATCCAACTCAGTACGACTATCTTGCGGCGGAAGGGATTGAGGCAATCCCCGTCGATACAGACAATCTCGATGCGCTGATCCGCGAATTGTCCCGCTTAGGAGAGACGTACGACATTGTCGGCATTACTGGCTTTTCGGGCGACGATGAGTCGGTCTATGCAACAGTTGGCAAGATCTGCCGGCATTTCGATCTACCGGGACCGAACCCCGAATCCGTCGAACAATGTTGCGACAAGTTCACTCAACGTCAGCTTCTCTCGGATGCCGGCGTTCCAACACCAGCTTATCGCTTGGCAGCGAATGCGGCAGACTTAGAAAGCTCTGCCGCGCAGATCGGCTGGCCGGTAATTGTTAAGCCGGCCGTGGGCAGCGGCAGCATCGGTGTCCGATTATGCCGCGACGTCAATGAGTTGGCCGAACATACGACCTATCTGTTGAGCGGACAGCACATGTGGCCGTCCCCGCCGAGGATACTAGTCGAAGAATTCGCAGAAGGCCCCCTTTACTGGGCCGACATAATGGGAGATCAGATCGTTGGAATTGGCACCGCTGACTGCGGCCCTCCACCGCATTTCGTATCCCGTGCGTGCACCGTTCCAGCCCCGCTGACTGATGACGAGCATAGATGTATCGCCGATGTTTCGCTGAGCAGTCTGCGAGCTCTCGGGCTTGGCTGGGGGCCAACGGGCATTGAATTCCGATGGACGAAGCGCGGCCCGGTTGTCATTGAAGTCAACCCGCGGCTTCATGGCGCACCTACTCCCCAACTCCTTCAACTGGCTTGGGGGATCGATCTCGTCTCCGAGCACATCAAGCTTGCTACTGGCGAAGAATGGGATTTACGCAGAAAGCATTCGCAAATTGCGGCCGCGCGGTACCTAATTGCTGATCGCGATGGGATCTTTGAGAGGATCGCCGATGGCAGTCAAGAAGCTGCTCTACCAGGCGTTGCCGAGGTCAAATTCTATATTCCGCCCAAGACGCCGATCGTTAGGAAAGGCGATTACCGAGACTGGCTCGGACATGTCATTGCCACCTCGCCTTGGCACGCTCAGACCGAAGAGATACTCCAACATGCCGTCGATTCGCTCCATTGGTCGATCACGCCATTTCCGACCTTTGGCGAATAGGCACGATCTATCCCCTCCTCGCGCCTGGCGCAGCCGGTAGAATAGTTGGACACCTCGAGAACCTGGCAATCGAGAACGCATTTTGATTCACTTCGCCTGGTGATTTGCGCGGAGGCTTTGAATGCCAGCGCAGGCTGGGTTCTGGGATATTGACAAGCGCTATGTCCGGTTGAGCGAGGGCCAGCGATCCACTGGAGAAGCTGAACGCGGTGGTGCCTGGAACCGCTGGCCAAGGCGCTGAAGCGCTCCGATGGCGCCAAAGGCGGCCGGCCCCTTTGATGCGGTATGATGTTCAAGGTCTTGGTTCTGCAGGCGCTCTACAGTCTCTCGGACGATCAGGCCGAGTTCCAGATCCAGGACGGCTTTCATTGATGCGCTTCCTCGGGTTGGGGCTCGGCGACAAGGTTCCCGACGCCAAGACGATCTGTTTTGTTTAGGGAGCACCTCACCCAGGCCCGGGCGGTGGAGAACCTGTTCGCGACAAGCACCTCACCAAGGCCGGTTATCTGGCGATGGGTGGCCTGCGCCGGAAGGACCGGGACGCACGCTGGCCCGTGAAGTTCTCGAAGGCCAAGGCCGATGAGGAGGGAAAGACGAAGCAGCACAATCGCCGTTCCCGCCTTCCGCTACAAGAAGCTGCCTCGATCGATACCGGCACGGCTTCATCCGCGGCTGGAACGTCACCGGCGCCTCGGCCTGGACGGGGCGCAGCCGACTTCTCGTGGCCAGTGAATATCCGGCGCACCCCCAGTTGCTGGCGAAGAAACCTGCAAAATTCCCGACATCCACGTCGAGCGCCAGCCATCGACACCAACTTGGTGTTCTTTCGGCTTGAGCGGCAGCGTCTGTCAGCCGCAGACTTCATGACGGCGCTGTCGCAGAGGGGTGTACGGATGGGAACGTTTCCGCGAAAAGGGTTCGCGCCGTGGTCCACTATCTCGTCAGCGATGGCGATATCGATCACAATCCGCCATTTGATGGTTCTACAGGCGCGGCCACGATGACGGCAACAAGGACTTCATCGAGGGTTTGCGTAGTCCAAGAACGGCGAACATCCGCGACCTGGCGCACCTGGCAATGCGGCGAGAACGGAACCAGAGCAATTGCGAGGATAGAAATCTCGTCGTGCGGTTGGTTAAAAATTTTTGTTAACGTATTCTTTTTCGGAATTTTCTGCAAAATATGCCAAAAGTGCGATGCATCTGGAATAAAAAAATTGGTATTGCATTGATCGTGAAATTTTATTCAAAGCGATGTAACTTAACGTTTACAGTTAGCCTATTCCGGCGGAATGCGTTCGTTGATATATTGGCCTCGCAAGTTTAGTCCATCTTGGCGGCCGACAAGCTTTGTCCAACTTGCGACTGTACGGAAGAAGTGTCATGAGCATCTCGGATCGACAGGCCACATTGGGGCAAGCCGCGCTAGCGCGCATCAAGGCTCTTATGCCCTCGACGGCGACGCCCATGGGTTGGTTAACTTTTGTCACGGCTGGGCGAGGCTCTATGAATGTTGCGGGCCGACGGTCCCTGCAATATTCGCGAGGGCTCGGCCGGCGTGTTTGGTCACGGGCCGTACAGCCACGGAAACCCGTGCCGCTGGGTGCGGAGCCAGCCTCGTTGGGTGGGCAGATGAAATGCGTCGGGTTTCAATTGCTCGACGGAGTCGTCCACTCAGATGAGATGACCGAGAAGGCTCGACACACCCGCGTCTCCGGTCAGGCGATATCAACTCAACCGGCCGCTCTCCAGCGACCTCCAGTGCGAGCTACGACTTTACATTTTGCTGCGGCGTTTTCACGCTCGGCATCTCCAACCCGACGAACTGCGCGAAGTGGCTCGCGCCACGCGTTCGGACGGTCTTGTTATGCAAGCATTCGCAGAGCTATGCAGAGGCGACGTACTTTGTGCAAGGTCTGCAATGCCCGTATCGACGTGACAGTCATGTCTAGATGGATAGAATTTCTATCGCGGAAAGAATGCCGTTATTGAACTTCGTAAGTCTATTGAAAGGCAAGATATGGCGGACCATAGTCGATTTAGAGACAGAATGTTTGGATCTCGGCATTTATTCGAGCAGGTCGGTCAACGGAGTAATATGAAAAATGACGCAATTTGTGGGTGAATACAACGCCTTGCTTCGCATCGTAAAGAGTTCACTTGATCCGTCGTATCGGATAATTTGTTTCCCGCACGGCGGGGGGGGCATCCAGTCGTTCCGTAATTGGTCTGAATATCTCCCGGAGGACGTCGAACTTATCTGTCTGGATCTTCCCGGGCGAGGCAAGCGGGCATTGGAGGACGCTATCCGCAGCATGGACGTACTTGTACCACGGGTCGCCGAGGCGCTCCGCGACTACAGCGACCGGCCTTTTGTTTTCTTTGGCCATAGCGTAGGCGCCTTGGTGGCCTACGAGACCGCCCGCATTCTTGAGGAGACCGGTCGACCATCTCCCTTCCATGTTGTCGTGTCTGCTCATCCGTCGGCCGATCTGCCGCCGGAAGAACCGCCCATGTATAGATATGAAGATGACAAGCTAGCCGATGTAGTGCGGAGCCTTGCCTTAGTCCCGAAGGAGGCGCTAGCAAATGAGGAACTCCTGCGTGACTTCATCTTGCCTCCGATGCGGGCGGACTTCGAACTTGCGGAGACCTATGACCGAAATCTACCGACGCCTCTCGATGCGGCGATCACAGCAATGGGGGGCGCTCAAGACGAAACGGTCAATGCCAATGATCTAGACAAATGGCGTCAGCTCACGACCTCACGGTTCGCCCGGATTATGTTTGAGGGCGACCACTTCTATACCCATTCCATGACGGCAGAAGTAGTATCTACAGTCCTGCGTGAAGTCGCGAACGTGAAGGAACAACTCCCAGCTTCCATTCGAATCGGCGAGGCGGCCTGTTATCCGGATCTACCACTTCACGAACAATTCCGTAAACAAGCGGCTCTCAATCCGGACGCCCCTGCCGTAATATCAGAGACACAGATTTTAACATTTCGTGAGCTCGACGACCTGAGCGAAATTCTATCTAGGCACTTACTCGAACGCGGTCAGAGGCAAGGATCGCGCATCGCTATCCTATTGGATACTTCACCGGAATACGCCGTAGCACTGTTCGGGATTCTTAAGACAGGCGCGGCTTACGTCGTTCTCGACAAAGCTCAGCCTGCTGCGGCGCTAAAGCGGATGCTCGAGAAGGCATCCGTTGAAATCGTTGTTACCAACAACCGTTTCGCGGCTAGCCTTCCGCCTGACTGGTCGGGTCTTGCGCTGTCACTCGATGAGGGTTGGCAAGCGGAACTCAGCAACGCCGGTCCGGCCGCTGCGCCAAGGGTGGACCTCGATGCGCCGGCCCAAATTGTATTTTCGTCTGGTACGACTGGTGAGCCAAAAGGGATCGTCTGCCCCCACCGAACCACTGTATGCTCTTACCAGTGGCGCTATCACGCGCTGCCATACGGGCCCGATGAGCGTGAGGCGGTTAACATTTTCTTGGTTTGGGAGATAATGCGGCCGATCCTCGACGGGATGCCAGCCTATCTGATACCGGACGACGTTATCTACGATCCACGCCAGTTGGTCGAGTACCTGGAACGAAATCGAATTTCCAGAACATTATTGACGCCTTCACTGTTCGATGTGCTTATCAGCAGCGGCTTGCTCGACGTCCCCTCCCGCCTTCCGGATCTCCGATTGATCTACCTATCAGGCGAGGTAGTAACAGCAGCGTTGCTATGGCGTGCGAAGGGCGCGCTGCCGCATGTCAAAATTATCAATAACTACGGCATAGCGGAGACACATGATGTCGCACATATTGATTTGAGCGAGATCGATCCTGCGACAATACAAAAGGTCGTACCGGTCGGTCCACCTCAGCACAATGTCAGTGTCTATGTCCTCGGGGAGCAACGCGACCCTGTACCGCAGGGCTTCTTGGGCGAGATCTTCGTCGGCGGCGATTCAGTTGGTCATGGATATCTCAACAGCCCGGAGATGACACGGGAAAGGTTCTTTCCCGACCCGTTCCGTGCTGATGGCACGATGTTCCGCGCTGGTGATCTTGGGCGCATGCTGCCCGGCGGCCACTTGGAGATCGTGGGGCGTTGCGCTTTCATGGTGAAGATCCGGGGGTATAGCGTCGTCCCTGGATCTGTGGAAGCGGCGTTGCTTCGGTATCCCGGCGTCTACTCCGCCGCCGTATTGCCGGAGCTCGATCCAAGAACCGGCCAGCCTGATCGACTGATTGCCTATCTGGTCTTGCGGAATAGGCGCAAGGGCTGGGAGGCTGCTTTGCGGGCGCATTTGAAGACTGAGCTGCCGCACTACGCGATGCCGTCAGACTTCGTCGCTGTGACGGCATTGCCGATTGCGGCCAATGGGAAGCTTGATCGGTCACGCCTCCGCGATCTCGCGGAAGAGCCTTGCGCTCCAGTGTCAGGGGCTGACGAGGTCGAATCGGCACTTCGCGCAGCTTGGCGCGACCTTCTCCAGGCCGAGGCTGCCGATCCGAGCGACAACTTTTTCGACCGGGGCGGACACTCCCTTCTGGCTGCCCGTCTCTGCTCGCAGCTTCGTAAGAGTCTGAAGGTGGAGCTCCGCGTCGTGGAGGTCTTCCTCAATCCGACTTTCAAAGAACTCGCCACTCTTCTCCGCAAGCGCGGCGGCGAGCAGGGACGTCCCCAAAGCCGGAAGGTTCCCAAAACATCGCCGGTCTCGGCGGGCAGGGCGCGCATCAAGGCGTTCGACGGGCCCCGCGGCCCCGGAATGGACATTGCCGTGATTGGTATGGCCGCGCGTTTCCCCGGCGCAGAGACCGTCGATGCGCTCTGGGAAAACCTTTGCCAAGGGGTCTGCTCGATTGCGCCGCTGTCCGCGCAGGAACTTAAGGCCCGGGGCATTCCGGAGGAGGTCCTGAAGCGCTCCGATTATATTCGCGTGGGCGCCCATCTCAATGATGTGGACCTTTTTGATCCGAATTTCTGGAACCTCTCAAGGCGTGAGGCAACGTTAATGGACCCGCAGCATCGCCTGTTCCTCGAATGCTGCTGGAAGGCACTCGAATCGGCCGGATATGCGCCAACCCAGCATGAGGGCCGGACCGGGGTGTTCGCAGGTTCATTCCTCCCCCTCTATCTACTACACCATTTGAAGGGGGGCGGCCTCATCAATCCCACCAACGCCCCCCTCGCTTTCCTGACGGAACTCGGCAACGACAAGGACTATCTCGCCTCGCGTGTGTCCTACATGCTAAACCTCAACGGCCCAAGCATTGCGGTGCAAACCTCATGCTCAACTGGGCTTGTGACGATCGCAGTCGCCACTCAGTCGCTCGCGGCCGGCTATTGCGACATGGCCCTGGCAGGCGCCGCGAGCATTACCTTTCCTCAAGCCGGGTATCAGTACGTTAAGGACTTCATCAATTCGTCGGACGGTGTGTGCCGAACCTTTGATGCCGACGCCAATGGCACGGTGCTTGGAGACGGGGTAGGGGTCGTCGTTCTCAAGCGCCTCGAAGATGCGCTTGCGGCGGACGACCCGATCCACGCAGTGGTAAAAGGATGTGCCATTAACAACGATGGCCGCGCCAAATCGTCCTTCTCGGCGCCTAGCGCGCGAGGCCAGGCCGCTGTTGTGCGCCAGGCACTTGCTTCAGCGGCACTCGGCGCTGAAGACGTGGAATACATCGAAACTCATGGGACCGGTACAAAGGTCGGTGACCCAATCGAGGTCCGCGCTCTGGCAGAGGCTTTCGCGGAGCACGGGGACAGGGACAACGCCTGTGCGCTCGGGTCAATTAAGCCCAACATCGGTCATGCCAACATCGCCGCTGGCGTCGCGAGCTTTATCAAGACAGTTCTCACCGTTCAGCACGGGGTAATCCCTCCGACCATCAACATCAATCGGCTAAACGAAGATCTGGGTCTGGAAGACACGCCCTTCTTCGTCAACGAGCAGCTTAGACCCTGGCCGCGTCCGCAGGGACGCCCTCGAACTGCCGGAGTCACTGGCCTCGGTATCGGCGGAACCAACTGTCATGTCGTTCTGCAGGAATGGGACAGCGACAGCGCAAGGGCTTGGCCCGGATCAGTGGCGCGGGGATCTCACGCCCTTTGCCTCTCTGCAAAGACCCCCTCGGCTCTAAGCCGGGCCTGCCGAAATTTGGCCGTGTTCCTGCGGCGCAACCCCGAGATCGATCTCGGTGACGTCGCCCACACCCTACGCGTGGCGAGATGCCAATTCGATTATCGAGCCGTCGTTGTGGCGCGCAACCTGGACACGGCCATTGCGAAATTAGCAGAAGAGGGGGATCGTGCGGCTGATCGGACCCTTTCCTCGCCGTCGATTGGGTTCATGCTGCCTGGCTGCGGAATGCAGCACCGGCGAATGTTCAAGGATCTGTTTGATGACGTGCCGGACTTTCGCAATGCTTTCCTGGCTTGTGCGGCCGCTAGTCGCCCCGTCCTGGACCGTGACCTGGAGACTGTCATGTTTGGGGAAGACGACACTTTCGCGACCGCTTCGTTCGAAGAAATCAGTGTAATGATCTTCTCCGTGCAATCCGCCATGGCGCGTTTGCTAGAACTGCTTGGAGTGCGTCCAGATTATCTCCTCGGACACAGCATGAGCGAATACGTCGTGGCCACCCTGGCGGGCATTCTGAAAATGGAAGATGCTGTTCGGCTGACGGTCCTTCGTAGCCGCGCGATGGTGAATCTTGGTATCAACGGCGCTATGCTTGCGGCAAGATGCGGCTCTAACGAGGCTGAGCGCATCCTCACCGAGGATGCTTGGTCTGATCAAACTGAAGCGGGCGAGATCAGCGTCGGTGTCGAGAACTCAAATACCAGCGTCGTGTTCACCGGCAAGCGGGAACTTCTCGAAAGGCTGCAGGTGAGACTCGAACAGCTGCAGATCCCCAACCAGCTCCTTAATACGGCTGGCGTCCCCAGCCATTCTCCGCTGATGAAACCAACGGCTGATATCATCGACACGCAGGTCTGCACCGTCGAAAACCGTCTGCCGAATGTCGCCATCGCTTTGAATTCAGGATCTCTGCACGAGGCAAAAGTGCCCTTACCGGAGAGCCACTGGAGTAGGCAAGCAACTGGGATTATCCGATTCGATCGCGCTCTCGAGGCGATGGTCGCGGCGGGTGTAACTGCACTCGTTGATCTTGGCCCCTCGCGCAATCTGGCGCGTTTCGCGCATGGAGCGATGAACCCAGCGGCTATTCCAGCCGCGCGCGACGAGAACGACGGAGAGCACACTGACCGCCATGTCCTTCTGGAATGCCTTGGGGCACTTTGGGCCGCGGGTGTTGCGGTGGATTGGAAGCGGGCCAGTGATCAATTGGAACCATTCGGTACTCGTCGGCGCCTTCCCCTTCCAACGTACTCGTTTGATGGTCACCGTTGCTGGCCGGACGGTCAGCCTGCGGGCCCGGCGGTTCCGCGACAGCCTGGAGAGCGAGAACGACACAAGGAGGAAGTGTTCAGCTATGGGCAGACGTCGCCCGACGAGCAGCCCGACGGAGAGAAAATATCTCCGCCCGAAGATGTCAGAACAAGTAAGGAGAGCACGTTGAAGCATGGCGATCCGAGGAGACTTTTTCTTGATGAACTCAGGTCTCTTCTTGAAAGCAGAGAAATAGGAATGGATGACAACTTCTTCGATGTCGGGGGGGACAGCCTTCTCGCCGCAGAACTTCAAGCCCGTTTGATGAAAAACGACCGCTGGCGGTCGCCGCAATTGGATGAGATAATGAACGCGACGACGTTCGGCGACCTGTATGAGCGAATAGCGCAGAAGGGTCCCGGTGATCAAGTTTCACGGGGACCGTTCTGACCTCTGGAACGTGAGCAATCACCGTCCGAAAAGTCGAAAAGCCTTAACTCTCCTTGGGATACCGGTGTCCCAAGTCTAACCTGGACAACCCAGCCCTCAATGCGCTGCAAGCTAGGCTGATCAGTGCCGTATATCCCGAACTTCATAGAGAGTGCGTCAGACCCCCGTTTGGATGAAAACGACCCCTCAAGCAGGTCCCTGTTCCATGAAAAATCACAGCGATCGTCAAGGAAGCGGGTCAGGGCGCTCCCAGCGCGAGAGCGTGTAGGGATTGCTTCGGCATGTTTGTCTTCTCTGGCTGGCAGGGCGAGCTTTTCGCCAGCCAAGGTTCGAGGCGGCGATAAATGAAGCGCTCTTTTCGTAGCGCATGCGAGGCATTGGCAGCGATCGGCCGCAGATGCGGATATAGCCCTCGATCTTGTAGAGCTCGGCGATCCGTCTCGGGGCCTGGCGGACAATCGGTGCGGAACCGGCTGCCGCCAACTCATACAATTAAGCTGCTCTCAGGCGCGCGCTCACGCCAAAGACCGAAATAAATTCATTCGATAGATTACATTTTTGCACAGATCCCAACGCCGTCGATTATGGTATCCAAATCTCCAAGCGCAGCAGCGTATCGAGAGTGCCAGTTTGCTAAGCCAAGCGCTAAGCCTCCCGTGATCGTGTCCCTCCTGCACATCGCGACAGGACAGTTGGCTACTAGGTTAATACAAACTCGCCGACCTCGCACCGTTCTCGCCGTGCACTGAGTAACCTCTCATAAAGAAGACTAAAACTGGAGACCGGAATGAACAACTGGGATGAGCGTACGAACCCGGCTGCGGGACTGAGCCGAAGAAGCGTATTGAAATCAGCAGCGGCCGCCGGTGCGCTTGCCATGGCGTCGTCGAGCGGCATCTATAATGCACTCGCTCAAGAGTCAAAGCCGAAGAAAGGCGGTCACTTCAAAATTGGGATAGGCGCCGGTGCCACATCCGATTCCATTGACCCAGCAACTTACACGAACTCATTCACGGAATGCTTCGGAAAGACCCTGCACGGCTATCTCACAGGAATAGACGCAGACGGCAAGCTTAACGGCGAACTCGCCGAATCCTGGGACGTGTCGAAAGACGCGAAGACCTGGACCTTTAAGCTGCGAAAGGGCGCAGAGTTCCACAATGGCAAAAGCCTGGATGCCGAAGATGTCCTTGCCTCGATTAACCACCATCGCGGGGAGCAATCCAAATCAGGGGCCAAGACCATAGTTGATCCGATCGACGATGTCCGTGCGGACGGTTCTGGGACCGTGGTCTTCATTTTGAAAGCAGGGAACGCAGATTTTCCGTACCTTCTTGAAGACTTTCACTTGGCCATTGTACCAGCAAAGGATGGCAAAGCAGACATTTCTGGAGTTGGAGCCGGAGGTTATGTGCTCGATAACATCGATTACGGTGTCAAGGGCATAGGCAAACGTTTCGACAATTATTGGAAGTCGGATGCGGCCTGGTTTGATTCTTTCGAGGCCCTTGCCATACATGATGTCACGGCGCGCACAAATGCGCTGACAACAGGCCAGATCCACGCGATGGACCGGGTCGACCTGAAGACGATCCATTTACTAGAAAGAAACAAGGGTCTGGAAATACTATCTATCGCCGGGACCCAATTCTACTGCACGGCCATGGATTGCGCTGCCGCCCCGCTGGATAATGCAGATGTCAGACTTGCGCTCAAATATGCGGTCGATCGGCAGCAGCTGCTAGATACATTGCTGCATGGGCATGGGAAGCTCGGCAACGATCACCCAATCGGTTCTACAAATCGATTTTTCGCCAAGGATTTACCACAACGCGCATATGATCCTGATAAGGCGCGGTTCCATCTGAAGAAGGCTGGCCTCGCCGATCTTAAAATCAGCCTATCTGCTGCAGATGCTGCGTTTGCTGGAGCAGTCGACGCGGCAGAGATTTACCAGCAGAGCGGGGTCAAGGCCGGAATCAATATCAACGTAGTCCGCGAACCAAGTGATGGTTATTGGGACACCGTTTGGCTGAAGAAGCTCTTTTACATGAGCTACTGGCTCGGCCGGCCCACCGCAGATTGGATGTTTTCCCAGGGCTATGCGGCTGATGCCGCGTGGAACCAAGGCCATTGGAAAAACGATCGTTTCAACGAACTGTTGGTGGGTGCCCGGTCCGAACTTGACGATGCCAAGCGTTTGGAGATGTACACGGAAATGCAGAGCATTTGCAGAGACGATGGCGGGGAGATCATACCGGTCTTCGCGAACAACGTCAGTGCTCTCTCGAGGAAAATCGGTCATACGAAGATCGCTTCCAACTGGGATTTGGACGGGTTCCGCTGCGGGGAGCGTTGGTGGTTCGCTGAAGCCTGAGCTCATTGAAAGCTAGCTTATGAACTCAATTGCCAAGATCGTCGGTCAGCGCATCGCGCTCGGCGCGCTGACCCTATGGGTTGTTTCGTTAATGATTTTCGCGGGCATCCAGTTCCTTCCGGGTGATATTGCAACCGAAATGCTGGGGCAGTCCGCTACGCCGGAAACCGTGGCAGCTTTCCGGAAGGCTCTTGGTCTAGACCTCCCTCTATACATCAGGTACCTCGACTGGCTCGGGGGTATTCTCCAAGGCCATTTCGGCACGGCGCTTTCAAATGGCCGGGACATCGGGGAGCTTGTCGCCCCCCGCCTTTTTAATACAGTGTTTCTGGCATTGAGTGCGGCTCTGATTTCGGTCCCGCTCGCCCTGGTAGGTGGTATCGTAGCCGCGCTGTATCGTAATACGTTCATCGACCGCGCCCTCAACGTCGTCATACTGGCCTCGATTTCCTTCCCGGAGTTCTTTGTGGCGTACATTCTCATCCTGCTACTCGCCGTCCATGCTGGCATTCTGCCGAGCCTATCCGATGTCGATCCGAGCACGGGCATGTGGATGAGGCTAAATGCCGTCGCCCTTCCCGCACTGACGCTAACCGTGGTCGTTTTGGCCCACATGATGCGGATGACCCGGACATCAATCGTCAACCTTCTGGGCAACCAGTATATCGAAACCGCGCGTCTCAAAGGGATGTCGGAATGGCGCGTTATGGTCAAGCATGCACTCCCTAACGCGCTCGCGCCGATCGCCAACGTTGTCGTACTGAACCTCGCCTATCTCATTACGGGGGTTGTCGTTGTCGAGGTTGTTTTCGTCTACCCGGGGCTCGGCCAGTTGATCGTCGATTCCGTCCAGAAGCGGGACATCCCCGTGGTCCAGGCATGCAGCCTGATTTTTGCGGCGACGTATGTGCTCCTCAACCTGACGGCGGACATCCTATCTATAGTAATGAACCCCCGGCTGATGCATCCAAAATGACCCCCAGCCCCGACCTATCGACGGCGAGTGAAGCCAAATGACATTCATGCAAGCCAGCACTCTGAAGAAGGGTGTCAGTAAGTTCGCGTCTGCACCTCTCAGCGCGCAGTTTGGCATGGTGGTCATCGCGCTCTACATCGTCGCAGCCGTGTTCGCGCCGCAGCTAGCCCCCTACGGCGAAGCCCAGATAGTCGGGTCGCAGTTTGAACCCTGGAGTTCCACTTTCTGGCTGGGAACGGACAATCTTGGTCGGGACATGTTCACACGGCTTCTCTATGGAGCACGAAACACCATCGGCATCGCTCTGATAACGACCTTGCTGGCTTTCTCGATCGGTTCTACAGCCGGACTCGTGGCCGCGACCTTCGGCGCATGGACGGACCAGCTGTTATCGCGGGTAGTAGACATCCTGATGTCGATACCCCAGCTGATCTTCGCCCTACTGCTCCTTTCCATATTCGGGACCTCGACTACGTCCCTCATCCTGATCATTGCGGTGCTTGACTCCACGCGCGTCTTCAGGCTCTGCCGGGCGGTGGCCATTAATGCCGCTGTCTCAGACTATGTGGAGGCTGCGAGGCTTCGCGGCGAAGGTCCTATCTGGATTATGAGTCGCGAAATCCTGCCCAATATTCTCCCGACCCTGATTGCCGAATTCGGCCTTCGCTTTTGTTTCGTGTTCCTCCTGATCAGCGGACTTTCCTTCCTTGGTCTCGGCATTCAGCCCCCCACGTCGGACTGGGGCTCCATGGTGCGGGACAGCGCGACCCTCATCGTTTACGCAGACACTACACCCCTCCTTCCGGCAGGCGCGATCGCCTTGCTGGCGGTGGCAGTTAATCTGGTGGTGGACTGGTTTCTGCACACCGCCAGTGGATTGAAGGACTAATGTCACGGACACGGCGGCCACGCCTCGGAACGTCGGATAGTGCCCACCGTCTGGCGGGGGCTCATCGCGACATCCGCCATTTGGTAAATCATCTGCATCTGCCGGGCTCATTCTTGAGACGTTAGGCTAGATACTAGCAGAGACGTTTGATGTGATTGTGCAACCGAGCGCGGCATTCAGTGTGGTGTCGGGCCTTCGTAGCGTCCAAAATTTAAAGAATGCCGGCGAAGGGCAATCAACAGAGCGGAACCTGCAAATGTCAATTGAACTCGCATTGTTGGACGAGCGGGATGACTTGATGCTCTCCAAGGCGTCGCAAGAAAGCCGGTCGGGAACGGGCGACACGTTGCTCAATATACGCAACCTCCGGATTGAGACGAACGTCTACCAACCGGGCGAGCGCCCCAATAACGTGGTTCTCGTCCATGACGTGTCGCTAACGCTGAAACGCGGCAAGGTTTTGGGATTGATTGGCGAATCGGGCGCCGGCAAGTCGACCATAGGTCTGGCCAGCATGGGCTATGGTCGAGATGGCATCAGAATCACCGGTGGCGAGGTCATTCTCAACGACCGTGACATACTGACGGGCGGAGCAAGTGGCATGCGCAAGCCACGGGGTTGCGAAGTCTGCTATGTTGCCCAGTCGGCCGCCGCCGCATTTCAACCCCGCGCACCGGCTGATGGACCAAGTGATAGAGGCGGCACTTCTTCACGGCACCGTAACTCGGGCCGACGCCAAGAAACGAGCCGTTGATTTGTTCAAGAAGCTTAACCTTCCTGACCCTGAGAACATCGGCAGACGTTTTCCCCACCAGGTTTCGGGCGGTCAGTTGCAGCGCGTTATGACGACAATGGCACTCTGCTCGGAGCCTGACCTCATTGTCTTTGACGAGCCGACTACTGCGCTCGACGTTACCACGCAAATCGATGTGCTGGCAGCGATCCGGGACGCCATCCGCGAGACGGGCGTCGCCGCGCTTTACATCACACACGACTTGGCGGTGGTGGCGCAGGTCGCGGACGAAATAGTGGTGCTACGCAACGGCAAGCTCGTAGAGCGGGGCATGACGCAGCAGATCATCAATCATCCGCGCGAGCAGTACACGCGAGCCCTCGTTTTAGTGCATCATATTGCTCACGAGCGGAAGGCCTGTGGCTCTCCACCTGTCTTATCAGTGGAAAGCGTCACAGCAGGTTACGGCGATGGCGCCGTCAAGGCCTCATGCGACGTTTGCCTGGAGATTCATCCTGGACAAACGACAAACGCGTCGCAGTGGTCGGTGAATCGGGTTCCGGCAAATCGACGCTTGCTCGAGTGATCACCGGATTACTGCCGCCTTCAACAGGTAGCATCCGGTTCGACGGGAGCGGTCTTCCACGCCGGCTGGCTGAGCGGTCAAAGGAGGATCTTCGTCGTCTGCAAATGATCTATCAGATGGCGGATGTCGCGATGAATCCGCGCCAGACTGTCGCCACGATCATCGGGCGACCGCTCGAATTCTATTTTGGCTTGAACGGTGCGGAGCGCGACCAACGCGTGGCCGAACTGCTTGACAGAATCGAGTTGGGCAATAGCTTTGCAGACCGATATCCGGCAGACTGTCGGGCGGCCAAAAGCAGCGTGTTTGCATCGCCCGAGCCCTTGCGGCAAAGCCGAAGCTGATCATTTGCGACGAGGTGACTTCGGCCCTTGATACTTTGGTCGCCAACGGCATCCTCAAGCTGTTGCTGCAGCTGCAGAAGAACGAGGAGGTAGCCTATCTCTTTATTACCCACGACCTTACGACGGTGAAGTCAATTGCCGATACGGTCGCGGTGATGCATCGTGGGCGAGTGGTACGTTACGGTCCAAAGGGTCAAGTTCTTGCTCCCCCGTTCGATGCCTATACCGATCTTCTGCTGTCTTCCGTTCCGGAAATGGAGGTCGGTTGGCTGGATAAGGCTATCAGTTCCCGACGACTGGAGAGTGCCGGGAACTAGCCGCAGTTCTATCGCTATTGTACGGGCATTCAGACTTAGATGCGGGCCTGTGTCGTGAATGCTCGAATGCTCCTTGGATCGCTTCAGCCAGGAGGTCGAGCTTTCCGCGTCCATACATCTGCCGTTTCACAAGCTTGAGCTTGGTGATCTGGTTCGATGATCGCGGCGCGCACGGCGGCATGGTCGCGAATGATGCCCCTTGACGAAAGACGCAATGAGGCTTTTGCCGGCGACGGCAATCCACGGCTCGAGATCATCGGCAAGCTTCTTGCGGATCATGGACGGAAACCGGCGATCAGGTTGGTGCTTCCACCAGCAGGGGCACGCCCGCCTCGATGGCGGCGATCATGACCGTGTCGGTTTGTGCAGATGACGGCGGCCGAGCGCAACGGCATCCTGCGCCTCATCGTCTGCGAGGTCATCCTCGACCAGAAACGCTTCCAGGGCCAGGTCTGGTTCAAGATCCTGTGGCAGACGGGGGCGACAAGCGAGCACTCTCTCCAGAGGCAGGTCCACACCTATAGCGACTACATCGATCTGGAGCGGCTGCGCAGCCGAGTGATCGAACTCAACGTCGCGGGCGAAATGGACAAGGAGATCGCCGCGACGCTGAACGCGGAAGGCTTTGTCGCAGCGCGCGGCCACGCGTTCAAAGGTGAGAATGTCTGGCTTCTGCGGACACGTTGGGACACCCCCACTGTCAAGATCAACGGGACGAGCGCCGATCCCGACCGCTGGCCAGATGGAACCTACTCTGTTCAAGGGGCGGCGGCCGCCCTGGGCGTCACACCACAAACCGTCTTCGACTATCTCGCACGCGGCTGGATCGAGGGACGCCAGCTCACAAAGCGGCAGCCGTGGCAAATCGAACCTCGGACAACCAGATCAACACGCTTCGAGCGCGGATCGCACGCACCAGGCGATCAAGGAAAGAGGCATCATGAAAACTTCGGTGACCCCGCGCTGCTCGACCGTCTCACCATCACTGCGAGATCATCGAGACCGGAAACGAATCCTGGCGCTTCAAGAACCGCGCCTGATCACCCCATCACGCCGATCCGCACTCGCCGGGCTGCGCAACCCAGACCAGCTCCGCCGGGCGAGCGCTGACCATTGTGCCTCACAAAGGGGGTTCCTTTTGCGAGCCGATCCACGGTCCCAATTGCGGGCAGACTGACAAACATGAAGAGGGCTGCGGAGAGGCAATACAACCGCCGCTTCCAGCAGATGTGCGGCCACAATACTGTCGAGCCAGTGGCCTGCACGCCGGCGTCGGCTGGGAGAAGGGCCAGGTCGAGAACCAGGTTGGGCTGGTGCGCGAGCGCTTTTTTACACCGAGGCTCCGCTTCAAAACCTGGAGGAACTCGACGCCTAGGTGTGAGCTTTCAGACAGTTGTCCATTCGGACCGGACCGAGGAAACTGGAGTTACCAGGCTTCAGCACTCACCGGAGGGTCCGAATGAACATCCACAAGAATGCCCGTCTCACGCCGCTGCGTCGAGAGGAGATGGCGCTGTCGGTCATTGAGGGTCGTCTTTCCCAAGCCCATGCGGCACGCGTCTACGGTGTCGGCCAAGATCGTGGCGCGCTGGGTCGAGCGCTACAAGGCCGAGGGCAGCAAAGGCATGATCGATCGTTCCTCGCGACCTGCCCGTATGCCACAGGCCACCGCCACGTCGATCGCCGAGCGTATCTTGGCGCTGCGGCGGCGGCGTTGGACCGGCAGTTGTCAATGCCGCTCGAATTTTCCCCAAAAGTGCCGAAGTAAAATTCCCCAGTTTCGCCGCTCAGACTGTCGCGGAGGGGTGTCCATTTTTCGGTGGCCGGCCGCGCGGCCGCGATGGTGGATTTAATGTCGGCGGCGTGATGGAGGCTTTCGATCGCAAGTGTTCGGGCATGAGCTCGGCGTGCTGGCGGAGCCGATAAGCCGACGCAGTATGCGCCGCAGCGGGAAACAGGCAGCCGTGCTGAAGTTCCTTGCGGACCACCGGATCTGGCGTCAGAATGGTCACACGGTGGCCTTCTTCGGCAAGTTTCCAAGGCTGTGCCACAGCCGCGCCAGCCTCTACCCTCGTTGAGCAAAAGCACGCACTTAGTCCACGGCCGGCTAACCCGGTCCTTGGTATCGTGCGTCCAAGAACATCCGCCGTCCTC
The DNA here is from genome assembly GCF_040321955.1 of Mesorhizobium sp. M0217. NCBI lineage: Bacteria > Pseudomonadati > Pseudomonadota > Alphaproteobacteria > Hyphomicrobiales > Phyllobacteriaceae > Mesorhizobium > Mesorhizobium sp. M0217. The sequence continues at coordinate 20,653 of NZ_JAMYSN010000047.1, forward strand.
CGGACCCTGTTGTCGGGCTCGATCACTACCTATAGTGCTGGAGATTCCCATCCGGAAACCTCAAAGGAGGGGGCCAAATACGTGGACATTATAAGGGTTGATCGACAGATCCTCGTTGGCATTCGTCCGATAGAACACTTCGACGAGGTCGCCTTGTTCGCTTCTGAAGTTGCTGCGATGAAACGGGCTGTTGCCAAAGTTCATCGCCAAAGTGGTGCGGCAAGAATTATCGCCCGAACCCTCCTCGGCAAACTAGGATTTCCACCGATGCCTATCTTAAAGACGCAATCTGGTGTTCCGACTTGGCCGGCCGGCATCGTTGGCTCTTTGGCCCATCACGATACAGTAGCGGCCGCCGCTATTGCAGAGACGAAAGCCATCGGAGCGCTGGGTATCGACATCGAGCCTAATGAACCTCTGCCTAGCGGCTTAATTGACTTGGTTGTAACTTCTAGAGAAAAAAGCATGTACGACTCACGTTTGCTCCAGCGACGAGATCTGTTCGTTCTTAAGGAGGCCGTCTATAAAGCGTTTTTCCCACTTTGCAACGAAATCCTTGACTTTCAGGACGTCGAGATTGACATCAACTCCAAGGTTGCATATGTGCCAAAGGCGAAATGTAGATTTTCCATTGAACTATATAACTCTATAAACGTGATCGGGTTGGCGTATCTAAAGAGACTTGATCAAAGATAGAGTCATGTTAGTAGATCCGCCGCTGCCGCACGATCGGAAATCATGCGTTTCTTCGGCGGGCCGCGCATGCCCTTTTCAGGCACTCTCTCTCGATCGCCGCAGCTGAAAGAAGCGGAGAAACTCGCCCGGTAGCTGATCTTTGCCCTAGGGGCGAACCACGCGCGAAGCGGGAGAGCAGGACCTATTGCCCGGTTCAGCCGCATGGGCGAGGAGCTGATCGTCGCGCTCTCGCAGAAAACCTCATCCTTGCGGTCAGACCGGGGCGATGAAGCCGGCCGACACGCGCCAAGTGATCGGGGATAGGACCGTGCAGCCGAAGAACGTGATATTCCCGACCGACGCCAAGCTCATCCGCGCGCCGAACACGTCGACCGGATCGGGTTAGACTGCGCCTCGCTTGCCCTCAGACCTGACCTCCCACTGAACTGTCATCCAGTGGCGATTAGAGCCGCGACCATTTGTGTTACGCCGTTTGGCGCGGGTAAAACAACCGGCGGAGGCGCGGAGCTTTCGATCGGCGCAGCGTCGGAGCCCTTGCGATGATGACCTCAGCATAGGCTGCCGGGGTCTGGTAGCCGAGCGAGGAATGAGGTCTCGCGGTGTTGAAGTCCTCCCTCCATTCGGCGATGGCCCTGCGAGCGTGGGCGAGGCCGAAGAACAGGCTCTCGTTCAACAGCTCGTCGCGCATCCGGCTAACCGTTCTGCATCGGCTTGCCCGGCGCGATGTAGTGCCATTCGATCCTGTAATCCTTCGACCAGGCGAGGATGGCGTTCGAGGTGAACTCGGTGCC
>NZ_JAMYSN010000048.1:0-22092 GCF_040321955.1 Mesorhizobium sp. M0217
CAACCAATCCGCTTGGCGCTGCGGCGGACGCATAGAGGGAGAGAAGTGTCACCTATGTATCCGGTTCAAAGTGTTACCCATCTATCGGCTGGACAGGCAGGACAGAGGGGGGCGCTGTCCCGCCATCCCGTCTGCCGACTGGAGTATCATCGCAGATAATCGTTGCGTTGATTTAGGATATTGAAGGGCCGCGATCCTTCGCGCCCCCCTCTGGCCTGCCGGCTTTCGTCGTTCGGAAAGCCAAGCAATTGGCTTTCCATCCGCTACGCGGACCACTCCTCAACCCCCATGAGGGGGAGATCAGCGCTTCGCCGCCTCAATATGGCCAGTCGTTCTTGCCGAGCACGGCGACGGCGGCGATGGCTGCAAGCGTGCACACGAACGCCTCGCCGGCGCGCGGAACATTTTTGCGGGCGCGCAGAAAACTGTGCACGAGGCGGTTCTCCTCATACCACCAGGCGCGGCCGCCGGCGGCAACGATGCGGTCGCGATAGGTCTCGCCGTCCGACGACAGCGGATCGCATTGGGCGGTGATGATGACAGTCGGCGGCAGGCCGGAGAAGTCATTGTCGCTCAGCGGCGAAAAAGTCGGGTCGTCGGGCGACTGTGCCGGGGCAGCGCGAATGGTGCGGTAGAACGCGATGTCGCGCAGTGTCAACAGCGGTGCGTCGGCATGTTCGACATAGGAGCCGGCACTCTCGTCGCCGCCGAGGCCGGGATAAATCAGCACCTGGCCGGCCGCCCGGCGCAGGTGGCGGCGCGAGGCGTGCGCGACCGCGGCGGCAAGGTTGCCGCCGGCGCTTTCGCCGACAAGCACGATCGGCAGGTCCGTTGTCACCGCCGCCCATTCGAACACGGTCAGCGCGTCGTCGAAGGCGGCCGGGTGCGGATGCTCCGGCGCCAACCGGTAGTCGGCCGAGACAACGTCGAAACCGGTGCCGGCGCAGATCTCGGCGCAGATGTCGTCATGGCTGTCGAGCCCGCCAAGCACAAAGCCGCCGCCATGATAGTAGACGATGACGGCGCGCACGGGCTTGCCCGCCATCCGGTAGTAGCGGATCGGGATGGCGTGTCCTTCATCGGCGGCGATGATGCCGTCGCTGGCCGAAACCCCCTTGGGATAACCCTGATGGAAGGCGCGGCACATCGCATCATAGACCGACCTTTGCTCGGCGATCGGAAGTTCGGCGGTCTCTGGCGGGAACCAGTCATTGACCAGGTCGATATACTCCCACAGCGCCGGGTCGAGCAGGGTGGCGTATTTCCCCCGCCTGGCGGTCTTGAGCTTGTGGATCGTGCCCATCTCTCAGAGCTCGCCGTAGAGCCGTTCGGCGTTTTCAAAGGTGAAGCGCAGCGGCACCGAGCCCTCGACCCGCCATGCATCGACGGTATCGCCCGCCATCAGCCGGCACGCGTCTATCGTGTTGGTGACGGCACCGCCATAGAGCCGGTTGGCAAGGTTGAGGATGGCGGTCTGGTGCATGGCGGTACTGCCGCTGCCGCAGGCATCCTTGACCAGAAGCACACGAAAGCCGGATGCGACCGCGTCCTTGACGGTGGCGTCGATGCAGGCCTCGGTCCAGACGCCGGCGACGATCAGCCATTCGATGCCGCGCGCCTTGAGTTCGGTTGCGGCAGGTCCGGCGCCGAAGGCGCTGGCCTGCGTCTTGACCAGCATCGTCTCGCCGGCCGCAGGCGCCACCTCATGGCAAATCTCGGTCAGCGGATCGGTCTTGTCGGAAAAGGCGGACTTGCCGTCGGCGTCGAGCGGATGGAACGGACGCGCTTTGGCGGTATCGACGACATAGGCCCAGTGATAGAGCGGCACGAAGTTGCGCCGCGCCGCCGCCTGCAGGCGCTGGACGTTGGCCAGCACCTCGCCAAAACCTTCGACCAGATAGCGCTTGTCCTGCCGATGCTCTTCCTGGAGGTCGACGAACGCCGCGGCGACCGTGCCGCGTTTGATCGAGATCGGGCTTTTCATGTGGACGGGCCTGGGTTGGCGACCGACGCCATTCCGTTCAGCGAAGTGGCGCAAACAGTGGTGATTGGCCGGTGCCTCCCCACCTTCGTCATCCACGGGCGAAGCAGGAGCGAAGCTCCGTCGCGGAGACCCGAGGATCCATGCCGTGACATTGGCCAAGGAATGCAGCCGAGCAAAACTTGCACCGTTGCGGCGCGGATGAGTCCCGGCATGGATCCTAGGGTCTGCGCCGCGTCGCTGCGCTCCTTGCTTCGCCCTAGGATGACGACGGGATTGGCGTTCGCGCTGGTTGCCAAGGGATGCGAAACGACCATCAAACCTGCTTCTCCAGAAACTCATCCTCGTAGGGAAAGCGCGACAGAAGCTCGGTGCCGGTGTCGGTGATCAGGATTTCGTCTTCCAGCTTGACGCCCTCGCGGCCGCCTTTCTCGCCGATATAGCTTTCCACGCTCACCACCATGCCGGGCACGACAACACCGTCGCGGCCGTAGGTTTCATAGTCCATGGCGTGCGCTATGAACGGCGTCTCGCCATGCATGCCGACGCCGTGCATCACCGAGGTATAGCGCTGGTCGACGAAACGGTCCGGGATTTTCCACGCTCTTTCGGCGATCTCGCGAAAAGCCATGCCCGGCCTGACGATCGAAATGTTGTGCTGAACCTGGTCGTGCGCCATGCGGTAGAGCGATTTCTGATAGCCGGTCGGCTTGCCCGGCCCGCAGCGGAAGGTGCGCGAAAAATCGGAATAATAGCCATAGCAGCCGATCGTATCGGTATCGAGCGCCAGAAGCTCGCCCGGCCGGATCTTGCGGCCGCTGGACTCGTTGAACCACGGATTGGTGCGCTGTCCCGAGGTGAGGAGCCGCGTCTCGATAAACTCGCCGCCCTGGCGGATCACCTCGCCATACATGATGGCGAACAGCTCGTTTTCGGAGACGCCGGGCTTGATCGCCTCGCGCACGGCATAAACAGCGGCTTCCGCGCCAGCCATCGATACCTGCAGGCATTTGACTTCCTCGGGTGTTTTCACCGCGCGCACCGCCAGGATCTCGCCCTGACAATCCCTGACGTCGCAGCCGCGCTTTTCCAGCGCCAGCGCCTGCAAATGGCTGCAGCGGTCGAGCCCGAGCTTCATCGAGCCGCCGCCATGTTTCTTCAAAAGCTCGGCGATCTCGTCGGCGAAGGGGCCGGCGGTTTCGTCGTCGCGGCCCGACACCGAAGACCATACCAGCTTGGACGGGCGCGCCTCGTCGATCGTGTCGAGCACCATCGAGACATGGTAGCTCTGCGGGTATTCGAACAGAACGATCGGCCCGTCGGTCGGGATGAAGAAATACCGCGTCGAGTTGCGCAGGAAATAGCCGAACATGTTGCGCGAGCCGGTGGCATAGCGCTGGTTGTAGGGGTCGAACAAAACGACGCCCCCATAGCCCGCCTCGCGCATCCAGCCGCGCAGTTTCGCCAGCCGCCCTTTGCGCAAGGCGTCGGCATCGATGAAGGACGGCTCGGTGTCCGACAGCCACATGCCGCCGGCGGAGTCAGCCGCGACCGGGTGGCGCATGCGGTCCTTGAAATCCACATCCTCGGTGCTGTCGGGGTCGAAAACGACGATGCTCATGGTGCGCCTCCTGAAGGCCTGAACATAGCTACGAACCGCAGTATGTCTGTGCGAGAATCCGCAGATGTCGTGCGAAATGCCGCAGTAGAAGTCGTTCGGCAACGATCCGTCACACCCCCCTCTGGCCTGCCGGCCATCTCCCCCGCAAGGGGGGAGATTAGCAGCTTCGCTGGCCGCGTCAGCACCCCAGCGTTGGTGATTTGCGAAAACCGCCGAGCTCCCAATCTCCCCCCTTGTGGTGGAGATGCCCGGCAGGGCAGAGGGGGGTGGGCGGGAACTCGGCGTGGCCGATAAGCGTCCCTATTGCCGCCGCATCGCCTTCGGCGCGTGGCCATGCTCTTCGCGAAAAGCCCTGGCAAAACTCGACATCGACGCGAAGCCGCAGGCCAGCGCCACGTCTCGCACCATCAGCGTCGAATGGGCCAACAGGTCGGCGGCGCGCCGCAGCCGGAGCCGCCGGTAATATGCATTGGGCGAAATGCTGAGCTGGGCGCGGAAATTGCGCTCCAACTTGTCGGAGGAGACACCGAGCCTTGCCGCCAGCTCCGTCATGCCGAGCCGCTCTTCCACCGCATCCTCCATGATGGCGATGGCCGACAGCACCAGTTCGTTCTGGACGCCGGTGCGCAGCCTGAGCGGCATCAGCTTGCGGTCGACGCTCGAACGCAAGGGGCTGTGCACGAACCATTCGGCAACGCCCGCCGCGAGCTCGCCGCCATAATCGTTGGTGATGATCTCCAGCATCATGTCGAGGCTGCCGACGCCACCGGCCGAGGTGAAGCGCTTGCGGTCGATGACATAGAGATCGCGCCGAAGCTCGATATCCGGGAAGGCCTCCGTGAAGGCCGCCTGGCTGGTCCAGTGCAAGGTGCAGGCATGGCCGTCGAGCAAGCCGGCCCTGGCGAGGAAGAAGGCGGCGTCGGCCACCGCGCCGATATGGGCGCCGGCGCGCAGGCTCCTGCGGATCCAGGCAACCGCATACTCCGCGACAAGCAAGTCCGCATTGCCGCCGGAGCAGACGACGATGCGGTCGACCTTCGGCGCGCCGAACGCTGAGAATCCCGGTTGTATGACAACCCCATTGGATGCCTCGACCGTGCCCTGGTCGGCGCCGACGATCACCCAGCGGTAACAATCGCGTTTGGCCAGCACGTTGGCGGCGCGCAATGGCTCGATCACCGAACTGAACGCCATCATCGGAAAGCCGGGAAAGACCAGCACGGCGAAGGTGAGGGGACCTTCGCTCGCTGCGGGTTGCGCCCGGTCGTGTGTTTGGCTGGCGCGGTCGGTATTCACAATTGTGTATTTCCTGGGAGCGTCATTGGTGGCAGACAGGAAATGTAACGGGCTTTTTGGCCCGCCGGCAATGGAGACGACGCCATGTTTGCGGCCCAGACCATCGACAGCACCGACAAGCCGGCCTTCTACCGCGAACTGGCCACCCAGTTGAAGGCGCTGCTGGAAGGCGAGAGCGACTCCGTCGCCAACGCCGCCAACACATCGGCGCTGATCTTCCAGATGGTGCCCGATCTCAACTGGGCCGGCTTCTATTTCCTGGCGTCGGACGAGGAGCTGGTGCTTGGACCGTTCCAGGGCAAGCCGGCCTGCGTGCGCATCGCCGTCGGCAAGGGCGTGTGCGGCACCGCCATCGATCTCGAAATGTCGATGCTGGTCAAGGATGTGCATGAATTTGCCGGCCACATCGCTTGCGACGCCGACTCGCGCTCGGAGCTCGTCGTGCTGCTGAGGGACAATGACGGCGTCTTCGGCCTGATCGACCTCGACAGCCCGACGCCCGGCCGCTTCGACAAGGACGATCAGGCCGGCATCGAGGCGCTGGCCGCGATCTATGTCGCGGCGAGTTCGTTCGAGGATTAAGCGAACTTCACCAGCATCAGGCTGAAGCAGCCGATGAACAGGAAGGCGCAGGAGGCGAGCGCCAGCGGGCGAAGGCCGCGCGAGCGCAGCTGCGAAATGTTGGCCTGCAGACCCATGGCGGCGAGCCCCATGGTCAGCATGATGGTGGTAGCGAACGCCATGGCCGACTTCACTTCGGCCGGCACGGCAACCAGGCTGTTCAGCGCCACGACGGCGATGAAAGCGGCGACGAACCACGGCATCGGCGGCCGCGCACCGGATTGGTCGCTTGGGCGATCGCCATTGCTCTTGCGGCGCGCCATCAGGCCGAGCGCGATGACCATCGGCGCCAGCAGGGCGACGCGGGTCAGCTTGGCGACGGTGGCGATCTCGCCGGACTGGGCGCCGTTCTGGAAGCCGGCGCCGATGACCTGTGCCACCTCGTGGATCGAGGCGCCGGCCCACAGGCCGAATGCGTGCTGGTCGAGGCCGAGCACCGGCGCCAGCAGCGGAAAGCCGAGCATGGCGACGGTGCCGAACAGCGTGATCGAGGCGACGGCATAAGTGACGTCCTCGTCGCGCGCATCGGTGACGATGTTGGTGGCAACGATCGCCGAAGCGCCGCAGATCGAGGTGCCGGCGGCAATCAGCTGCGCCAGCTTGGCGTCGACGCCGATCAGCCGGCCAAGCGTAATGGTGAAGACGAAGGTCGCTCCAAGGGTCAGCGCCACGATGCCGACGCCGCCGGCGCCGATGGAGACGACCTGGCCGAGCGTCAGCTGAAAGCCGAGCAGCACGATGGCAAAGCGCAGCAGGCGCTTCTGCGAGAAGGCAATGCCGGCCTTGGCGTGGGCGGGCGTGCCGAGCACGTTGGAATAGATCATGCCGGCGACGACGGCGAGGATCATCGGGCTGAACAGCGCGAAGCCGGAGACATTATGGGCCGAGAAGGCCACCCCCGTGATCATCGCCACCAGCACGATCCCGGGGATGACGCCATTCCACACGGAATCGAGCCGCTTCCGGCCCACGGCCAGGTCGGCCGATATCAGGCTGATCGGAATATCGTTCGCTAGCTGGGCGGCGGAAGACAATGCAATTCTCCACGCAAGTACCTCAGGAGAATGTCATTCCAGAATCGATCTTTCCAACGAATTGTTCTTATTGGAATGATCGATCTTTGCGAACGGTCGGCAATGCCTTCAATCTTGCCTGTGCCATGCAAACATAATGACTGGCTCGGTTATGCAGCTTGACGCTCTGCGTCTTGCACTCCAGCGTGGCGTCATGTCCATTTTCTCGCTCGCCATCGCCCAGCGACGTCGCCTCTGCACAGTGCGGAGCGGCAAGGCGCGACGACAAAGACCGGCCCAATAAAATTCCGGTTCGTTCGTTCCAGCCCCGCCCGCGACGTCTGCCGGCGGGGTTTTCATGTCTGGAGCCTTTGCCATGTCCAATTCTTCCATCCTGTTTCGGCCGGCCCAACCGGCGGACGCTGCTGCCATCAAGGACATTGTGCGTGCCGCCTATGCCAAATGGGTGCCTCTGATCGGCCGCGAGCCGCTGCCGATGCGCGCCGACTATGACAAGGCGGTCGCCGAACATCCGTTCGATCTCGCCATCGAAAATGGCCGCATCGTCGGCATGATCGAGACCATGCTGGCCGACGATCATCTCTGGATCGAGAATGTCTGCGTCGCGCCAGAGGCGCAGGGCAGGGGAATCGGCCGGCTGCTGCTGGAACGGGCGGAGCAGAAGGCGCTGGAGGCCAGTTGCTTCGAGCTGCGCCTGCTGACCAATGGCGCCTTCATGGCCAATGTGTTGTTGTACAAACGGCATGGCTATACGATCGACCGGGAGGAGCCGTTCATGAACGGCATCACGGTCTATATGAGCAAGAAACTGGGGTAATGGCCGATAACAGGGAGGATCGGATGGCAGTCAGGGTCCGGTTGAAGCCGCTCTCGGGGCGGTATGCCGTTTCGCGCCTCGAAGCAAAAGACAGCATTCCCGGCTGGGCGGACGGGCCGGGCTTCGTCAGCATTACCAGGACCGACGACGAGCTTTCGGTTGTCTGCCTGCAGGATCGGGTGCCGGACGGGGTGAAGCATGACAGGGACTGGGTCGCCCTGAAACTCCAAGGTCCCTTTGCCTTCGACGAAACAGGCATCGTCCTGTCGGTGATAAAACCATTGTCGGAAAACGAACTCGGCATTTTTCTGGTATCCACCTTCGATGGTGACCATCTGCTCGTCAAAGCCAAGGATGAAGCCGCGGCAAGGGGGCTTCTGGTCGCGGCGGGGCACACGCTTCTGTAGCCGTAGGCTCAATCGCCCGCCCTTGCGTTTGACATCGCTCTTGCCCCATCGCTATTCCTGAACCGATACGACGATCCGGCGATCGCCCCCCATCAATTCAGAAATCCCCCGAGGAGAAGCCCGTGTCACACAATCTGCAGTTCTATATCGACGGCGTGTGGGTCGATCCTGTCGTGCCCAGCACACTCGACGTCATCGACCCGTCAAACGAAGATGCTTTCGCGCAGATTTCGCTCGGCTCAAAGGCCGATGTCGACAAGGCGGTTGCGGCCGCCAAGCGCGCCTTTGAGACATTCGGCTTCACTTCGGTCGAGGAGCGCCTGGATATCCTCAACCGCATAATCGAGGTCTACAAGAAGCGCAGCGCCGATCTGGCGCTGGCCGTATCGCGCGAGATGGGCGCGCCGCGCCAGATGGCACTCGACAGCCAGGTCGGCATTGGCCTGGCACATCTGCGGAAGATGGCCGAGGTGCTGAAGTCGTTCGAATTCCGCCACGTCAAGGGCTCGTCGCTGATCGTCAAGGAGCCGATCGGGGTCGTCGGCCTGATCACGCCGTGGAACTGGCCGCTGAACCAGATCACCTGCAAGGTCGGTCCTGCGCTCGCCGCCGGCTGCACCATGGTGCTGAAGCCCTCGGAAATCGCGCCGCTCGACGCCATCATCTTTGCCGAAATCATCGACGAGGCCGGCGTTCCCAAGGGCGCCTTCAACCTCGTCAATGGCGACGGCCCGGGCGTCGGCCAGGCGCTGTCCAGCCATCCCGATGTCGACATGATGTCGTTCACCGGTTCGACCCGCGCCGGCATCCTGGTCGCCAAGGCGGCCGCCGACACGGTCAAGCGCGTGCATCAGGAGCTTGGCGGCAAGTCGGCCAACATCCTGTTTCCCGATGTCGATCTTGAAAAGGCCGTCAGCAAGGGCGTCGCCGGCTGCTTCAGCAACTCGGGCCAGTCCTGCAATGCGCCGACCCGCATGTTCGTGCCGCGCGACCGCCATGACGAAGCGACCGGCTACGCCAAGACGGCGGCCGAAAAATTGACCGTCGGCCCGGCCGATGCGGCCGGCACCAAGCTCGGCCCGGTGGTCAGCCAGATCCAGTTCGACAAGATCCAGGACCTGATCCAGGCCGGCATAGATGAAGGCGCCACGCTGGTCGCGGGTGGACCGGGGCGTCCGGCCGAGCTCAACCGCGGCTACTATGTCCGCCCCACCGTGTTCGCCGACGTCACATCAGATATGCGCATCGCGCGCGAGGAAATCTTCGGGCCGGTGCTGGCGATCATGCCTTACGACACCGTGGAAGAGGCGATCGGCACCGCCAACGACACTGTCTATGGGCTGGCGTCCTACATCCAGGCCAAGGATATCGAGAAGGCCCGCGAAGTCGCCGCCCGCATGCGCACCGGCAATGTCTACATCAACTATCCGCAATGGGACGCCGGCCTGCCATTCGGCGGCTACAAGCAATCCGGCAACGGCCGCGAATACGCCGAATACGGGCTGGAGGATTTCCTCGAGATCAAGGGCATCGCGGGGTATAAGGCAGCGGAGTAGGGGCTACCCCTTGGGGACCGGCAACCAGCCGGTCCCGAGGCTTCAGCTCTCAAAAGTGCGGCTTCACTCTTCCCGGAAAGCTTTCTGGATCTGATCCGACAGCGGCTTCACCAGATAGGAAAGCATCGTCCGGTCGCCCGTCGGGAAGAACACTTCGGCCGGCATGCCTGGCGCCAGCGCCAGCCCGCGCAGCTTGGCGACCTCGGTTTTGGGCAGCGTCACCCGCGCCACATAGAAGGCTGCTCCGGTGCGCTCTTCGATGGTGAGATCCGCCGAGATCCGCGACAGCGTCCCGGTCAGCTCCGGCGTGGTTTGCCGATTGAAGGCCGACAGGCGCAAAATCGCATTCTGGCCCATCGTCACCTGGTCGATATCCTGCGGTGCGATATGCGCTTCAACGGTCAGGTCGTCCGTCACCGGTACGATCTGCATCACCTGTTCGCCGGGGGTGATGACCCCGCCGATCGTATGCACCGCCAACTGCAGCACCACGCCATCCTGCGGGCTGCGCAGATCGATGCGCTTCAACTGGTCCTCGGCCGCTACCTTGCGTTCGACGAACTCGGAGATCTTTCCCTGGGTATCGCGTAAATCGGTCGCGACCTCGCTGCGAAGATCCTGGTCGATCTGGATGATCTGCAGTTCGATCTCGGACGCCTTGCCTTTCACCTGGGCAATTCCCGCGGTCAACTGGCCATGCTCGCCTTCGAGCCGCACCGCGTCCCGTTCCAGCGACGTCATGCGGTCGATTCCTATCAGCTTGCGATGCCAGAGCGACCGCACACCTTCCAGCTCGATCTGGATCAGCTCGATCTCGCGGCGTTTCGCCTGCAGCTGCTCGGTCAGGCCGGCACTCTCCTGCTTCAACTGCGCGATCCGTTCGCGCAATTGCGATCGCTGGCCAGACCGCGCCTGGTGCCGGAAATCGAACAGCGATTGTTCTCCGGCCATCGATGCGGCGACACCGGCTTCGTCGCGCCGCGATGTCAAAACGTCCGGAAAGCTGATCGTGTCCTTGCCGTCACGCTCCGCCTCCAGGCGCGCCAACCGTGCATAAAACTCATCCAGACCTTTTGAGACGATCGCCAGATTGGCGCGTGTTGTCGTTTCATCCAGCCGCACCAGAATATCGCCCGCCTTGACCCGGTCGCCTTCACGCACCCTGATCTCGCCGACCACGCCGCCCGTCGGATGCTGAACCTTCTTTACATTGGAATCGACCACCAGCCGGCCAGCTGCGATCACCGCACCCGACATCTTGGTCACTGCCGCCAGGCCGCCAACACCTCCGACAAGCAGCAGACAGGTAGCAACGCCAGCCACGAGATAGCGGCGGACCTGCTGATGATGCAAAGCGGATCTGTCCTCGCTCATGCAGGAACGCCTCTCTCCGTGGCGGCAACGACCTTGAGCGGTGCCGCCGATCGGAAGACCTTGTTCAGCACCTCATCCTTCGGACCGAAGGCCTGCACATGGCCATTGGCCATCACCAGCACGGTGTCGACATTGGCCAGCACACTGGATCGGTGCGCGACGACGATAACGATGCCGCCGCGGTCCCTGATGCCCTGGATGGCGGCGGACAAGGCCACTTCACCCTCTGAGTCGAGATTGGAATTCGGCTCGTCCAGGATGACCAGGAAGGGATCGCCATAAAGAGAGCGGGCAAGGGCGACACGCTGCCGTTGTCCCGCCGACAGCGAGGCGCCGGCTTCGCCAACCTTTGTGTCGTAACCGTCGGCCAGATGCACGACGAGATCATGCACGCCGGCGGCCTTGGCTGCCGCAAGCACCATGTCGGACGAGGCATCCGGGTCGAAGCGGGCGATGTTCTGCGCAATCGTGCCGTCGAACAACTGCACATCCTGCGGCAGATAGCCGATATGTTTACCCAGCTCGTCGGCCGGCCACTGGTCAAGCGTCGCGCCGTCCAGCCGCACGGCGCCGCGCGCCGGCAGCCAGACACCTGCAAGCGTACGCACCAGCGATGATTTGCCGGAAGCACTCGGGCCGATGACCCCCAGGCCAGATCCCCTGGCCAGTGAAAAACTTGCATCCCACACCACCGGCGTCCGTTCGCCCGGCGGCGCGACACTGACATTCTCGACCGCCAGCGCGCTGACAGGGGCAGGCAGGGTCACGCCGGTTGCGCCTTCCGGCAGCGCGGACAACAGCTGCTTCAGGCGTGCCCAGCTTTGCCTCGCCGAAATGAAACCCTTCCAATGCGCTATCGCCAGTTCGATCGGAGCCAGCGCCCTGCCCATCATGATCGAGCTTGCGATCATGATGCCGCCGGTCGCCTCTTGCTTGATGACCAGATAAGCGCCGATCGCCAGCATTGCCGACTGCAACATCAATCGCAGGATCTTGGAAATCGTGCCAAGCGTTCCCGCGACATCGCTGGCTGCCGCATGGGCGTTCAAGTACTCGGCATTGACGGCAAACCACCGCTCGGCGATACGCCCGCCAAAACCCATAGCCTGCATGGCTTCGGCATTGCGCCTTGTCGCCTCGGCCAACGTGCTGCGGACGGCCGCGTGCTGTCCGGCGATCCTTGTCGGGCCGCGGGTCCGGAATTCGGCCAGAAGCGTCAGTGCAAACAGGACAACGGCGCCGGCAAGCGCGGTAACGCCGATCCAGAAATGAAAAATGAAACAGATGCCGATATAGAGCGGCATCCATGGCAGGTCGAACAAAGCGGTCGGTCCGGCACTGCCGATAAAGGATCGGACCTGATCGAGATCCCGTAGGGGTTGCAGCCCGTCGCCGGAAGGCTTGGCGCGCAGCGGCAGGCGCATCAGCGCCGAATAGACCGACGGGCTCAGCTTTGCGTCCAGCTCCTGTCCCAGCCGCACCATGAGGCGGGAGCGGATCAGCTCCAGCACTCCCTGAAACACGAACAATGTTCCCGCAAGCACCGCCAGGCCGACCAGCGTCGGCACGCTGCGACCCGGAACGACGCGGTCATAGACTTGCAACATGAAGAACGAGCCGGTCAGGGTCAGCACGTTGACGACCCCGCTCATCAGGACGATGCCCGAAAACGCACGTCGAAACGACGCCAGGATTCCGACCAGCGTAAGCGGCGTCGATGGCGTCAGCTGCATGCAGGCTCGCAATCAGGATATGGCATCTCGTCCTTCAATAGATAACTGCCTTGAGTGTGACATGGACGGGCAAGCCGGCCTGGAACTGCGCGCTGCCCCGCGCCACCAGCCAGCCGTCCGCACGCTCCAGGCGCGCAACGACCTGCAGCGTTGGTGAAGCGGTCGAGCTTGCGGGCAGGGGCAAGGAAAATTCTATCGTCTTTGAGCCGCCCTCGCTCTTGAGGCTGGTTTTGGCGGCGCGGCGTCGCCCACTGTCCTGAATGGCGGGATCCTCAAGATAGATCTCGAGATGACCTTCCGGGATAGCCTTGCCGCCCACAAAGGTGACGGCGCCGCGAATATCTGTTGCGCGAATATCTGGCGCGCGAATATCTGGCGATTGCGCTGCCGCTGCCCCGGTGGCCGCGGCGACTGCCGCAACTCCGGCGGCCATTAACACTGTGCGGCGGTCAGTCATCGCGTCCTCTCCCTTTTCACTGCGCTGGGGTATGCGGGAGGGCAGCCTGACGGCACCCCTCCCGGCAACGCGTTAGATGACAATGAAGTCTGCAGCCGAAAGATCCAGATTTGTGTTCAGGTGTGCAAACTGAACGGCCGCTCCCTGTCCGGAACCATCGGCGTCGTAAGACAATATTCCACTGTCGGTGTCGTAGATGATGCGGTCGTCGGCATCATGAGCAGCGCCGGCTGCGCTCTTGTAGAATGAGCCCAGGGCGAGGGCGCCGTCGCCGCCAACGCTGGCAAAGATGAGGTTGTCCAGCAGGATCGTATCGTCGGCGACCTTGAAGTCCTTGATCCAGTCGATATTGCCGTTCCCGAGTTCTGTCGAAAAGCGGAAATAGTCGTCGCCGGCGCCGCCGGTCAGCGTATCGGCAGCCAGCCCGCCATCCAAAAGGTCGCTGCCGCCGCCGCCATTGAGCGTATCGGCGCCCGCAACGCCCGGCTGAGCTGGTACCGGCGGGAATTCGACCGATACGTTCAGCTTGTAAGTCGAGCCCTCCGGCACGGATTCGACCCAGCCATCGCCAGGAGCGGAGTCCGACCATTCGCCCTCCACAATATAGTAGGTTCCGGTTTCCTGAACGATGAAGCTGGTGCTCGAATCGCGGCCGTTGTTGGAGCCGGGGTCGTTGCCGCCATCGTCGTTCTGGGCGACGATATTGCCATCGCTGTCCAGAACCCTGACGATGCTGTCATGGACATTGGGGTCGGCAATGCCATCGATGTCGATGGTGATGATCGTGCCGGCCGCCAGGTTGATGCTGTAATATCCGCCCAAGCCGTTTCCGGTGGCATTGACGGTGGTGTGAAGGGTGGTCGTCGAATCGAAGATGTCGGGGTCAGCCGTCAGCGAGAAGTTGTTCGAGATGTCGAAGGCGGTCGAGACCGAATTGTTGGTCGCGTCCGGTCCGAGCGTGGCGTAGCCGGTGCCCATGCCCGGGCGTGGCGGAGCATCGCCCTGATAGGCGAAATCGCCGAGCAGGGTGTCATCGCCGCCGCCGCCGTCGATCTTGTCGGCGCCGCCCTGGCCGGTCAGCACATTGGCCGCGCCATCGCCGGTCAGGTGATCGTTGAAGCCCGAGCCAGCCAGATTTTCGATCGAGATATAGGTGTCGCCGCCGGATTTGCCGCCACCCAGTTTGAGGTTTTGCCCGCTGGCCGCGTCGGCGTAGTCCGCCGTGTCGCTGCCGGCGCCGCCATTCAATATATCGGCGCCGCCACCGCCGGTCAGCGTGTCGTTGCCGGCGCCGCCGGAAAGTTTGTTGGCCTGGGCGTTGCCGATGAGATGGTCGTCAAAGAACGACCCGACGGCGTTTTCGAAGCCGACCAGGATGTCGTGCCGGATAACGGTGCCGCGCCCGACGATCTGCACCGGGCCATCGCCGTCGCCGCCATTGGCCGTGCCATTGGCGAGGTCGATCGTCACGCCGGCGGAACTGCCTTCGTAGACGACCGTATCAATGCCGGCGCCGCCATCCAGATAGTCCTGGCCGGCGCCGCCGATGATCGTGTCGTTGCCGGCTTCACCGTACAGGATGTCGCCGTCATTGCCGCCATCCAGTATGTCGTTGCCGCCGCCGCCGTTGAAATAGTCGCCGCCGCCCCGGCCCCAGAAATGATTTGCCGCCGACGTACCGATGAAACGGTCGATGCGGTCATCGGAGCCGATCAGGTTTTCGATGCTGTAGAAGGTGTCGCCGGTGGCGGTGCCGCCATTGGCAACGTTCGTCTCGAGGTTGACGAGCAGTTGGAAGGGGCTCTCCTTGCTGAAGTCTACCGTGTCGACGCCGGCGCCGCCCCGGAATATATCGACGCCATCCTGGCCGCTCAGCGTATCGTCGCCGTCGCCGCCGTCGAGGATGTCGTTGCCTTGGCCGCCGAGGATCGTATCGTTGCCGCGGCCGCCATAGAGCGTGTCATTGCCGTCGTCGCTCTCGGTCTGGTCTGGAAGGTCGGCGACATCGATGGTGTTGTTGATGTCGCGGCTGGCGAGCGAGTCGCGGCCGCCGATGATGAGGTCATCGCCGCCCTGGCCGAAGATCGTGTCGTCGCCGGCGCCGCCGTCGAGCGTATTGTTGCCATTGTCGCCGAAGATGACGCTGGTCATCGTGTTGTCGCCGATGGTCGGTGCGGTTTCGGTGCCGCCGTCTCCAGGCTGGAGTGTCGACTCGTCGGCGTAGATGATGTGTTCGACGTTGGCGATTTTCCGGATATTCAAGTTCCGGTTCAGCAGAACGACCGTGTCATTCCCGCCATTCGCTTCCTCGCGCACGATGTCGTCGAGGGAATCGACGAAGTAGGTGTCGTCGCCGCCATTGCCGGCCATGCGGTCGCCGCCGCCGCGGCCATCCAGCACGTTGGCTCCGTCATTGCCAATCAGGACGTCGTCATAGCTGCTGCCGATGCCGTTCTCGATGTAATAGTCGGTGCCATCGGCGTTGTGCCCGGCAAAGATCGACACATTGTTGCTGTGGCCGTTGACGCTGGAGAACTGTCCGGCGCGCAAATCGAGGATCGTGCCGGCCGTCGAGCCGGAGAAGTCGATCGTGTCGGTTCCGCCGGTGTCATGGATGACAAAACCGATATCGTGCTGCATGCCCGAGGAGGTCAGCCGGTAGCCGTCCACGGCACTGCCGAAGCCGTAGACGTTGTCGCCCGTGTTGAGATCGATATGCTGATAGGTGCGCACGCCGTTCTCGTCGACGGTGGAGAAAAAGCGGCGGATGACAGCCTCGATGTCGGCCATCATCGGCGTTGACGCCGACCAGCGGCTGGTTTCACCGACATCGATCCCGTCGAAATAGGACATGACGCTGTATTGCTGACGGTCGTAGGTCCAGGTCGCATTGTTCAGATAATTGATCTGTACGCCGCCTGGGCCGCTGTAATTGTAGAGCCCGGGGTGGTTCAGCCCGAACTCATGACCGAATTCATGGATGAAGGAATCGAAGACATAGCCGCCAATATCCGTCTTGTTGACCTCGGTGTCGTGGAAACGCTGGCCGATGCTGACATAGCGGTCGTTGGAATAGGCGCTGCCGTCGTCCTCTTCGCCCAGTTCGGGGCTGACAACCTGCATCCAGTCCGTTGCGCTGTTGTATGGTGCATTGTCGACGATTTCGAACTTCAACGGGGTGACACTGGCCCACATCTGCAAGGCGCCGATCGCGGCGGCCTTGTATTCGGGATGGTCATTGAGCTCGGAGACATTGA
Source organism: Mesorhizobium sp. M0217 (assembly GCF_040321955.1). Taxonomy (NCBI): domain Bacteria; kingdom Pseudomonadati; phylum Pseudomonadota; class Alphaproteobacteria; order Hyphomicrobiales; family Phyllobacteriaceae; genus Mesorhizobium; species Mesorhizobium sp. M0217. The sequence continues at coordinate 16,155 of NZ_JAMYSN010000048.1, forward strand.
TCCTCAGCGTTCCCGCCGCGATCGCCGGCGTTATCGACCGGTCCAGCGCTCCAAGATAGGTGAGGAAGGCTCCGTAATCTTCGCTTTTGCCGTACGGGTTGTCCGGCGTCTGGTCGTTGACCCACCATTGATCGCTGGTTTGGCTTGGGTTCGGCATCCTTGGGACTCCTTGGTCTCGCAGCCGTGGCAATTACGGCTGTACGGTTTAGCAGTTGCCAACCACCGACAAGCATCGTTTGCGTTTGCCGGTCGAGCCCCGTCCCAGTGCCAACAATGCTATTGGAATCTTCGCTTGTCTAGCCTCTGTTCGCGCTCAGTACATATGAAGGTTCTTGGGCGCGCTTGTACCGGCGGGTTTTGAGATACTCGTTTGGTGTTAATTGAGCTATCGCTAATCTATGGTCGTACCTCGCCCGCCATGCGCACCACAATGTCTGCATCAACCATCCCGGCTGGCGCAGGCTGCCGGTCGGGCGGCGCAAAGCAATCCGGCAACGGCCGAATACGCCGGATACAGGCTCGAGGATTTCCTCTCGATCAGGGGCATCGCAGGCTACGAAAGCGGCGGAGTAAGCTTCCGTCTTTCGCTCAAACGCCGGTATGCGCGCTGTTGCCTTTCGCGGGCGGGGCAGGCGGCGGGACCACCGCCTTCGTGCTCTCGCCGGGGGCGTCGACCGGGACGAGGGTTATCGCGCCGGTTGGGAAAATGATCGAGCGTTGCGCAAGGGCACGAGGGCGGAACGCGCAGGCGTGCTTCAGAAACCCGCCCGGCGGGCGAAATGTTCATAGGTCACGCGCCAGGGGTCGCTCTCCGCGCGTCTCTCCTCGCCGATCCAGTGAAAGCTGTCGGCGGTGATCTCGGTGAACCGCCACCGCGCCTGCAGGCCGCGCGAGTCGGCGCCCATCTGGACGATGTCCTTGCCTTCGGCCCGCCCGATCTGGCGCGAGTAATCCTGGTTGGGCGGATCGCTCCAGATGATGTGCCAGCCACCGATCCCGGGATCGAAGACGCGCAAGGTCGTGCCATACATGGTGGACGGGGCAGGGCGCCTGGGCCTGATCCAGATGTCCTGAATGGCGCGGCCTTCGAGCACCCAACCAAAGTGACACTCGCCATCCCATTTCTGAATTGTGCCGTCGTTGCGGTGGTGGAGCGTCTCCATGTCCCAACTGCCGATCAACCATCCATACAGGTCCATGTCTTTCGCCCGGTCGGCTGGCGGACCTTCGGATGCGGGAGCGGTAAGAAACGTCGCCATGATTGTCTCCAGGCAAGCCGCGCCGAAACGCTGGGCGTTCCAACCCTTGCACCGTTGCGGGTTCCTGGTCTTGGGAAAAATTGCGGTAATGCTGCTGTGAAGGCACTTCCGCGTTCGCGCCATACCAAATCTATGCGTGAATGCTAATGTAGCGTCGGCGGGTACCCCAATGCCCGCCTGGCCGGCGCCTCCTCAGGCCATCTCTTGAATGAGCGGCGCCGGCCGCTGATTTGGGCGGCGACCAAATTGCCGCCGGAGGAATATGAGGCGGGTAGGCGATTATTGCTGGGCAGTTTTGGCAGGCATTCCGATATCGGTCTGTATCCCCAGAACGTCCGCTGCCCAATCGCGCAGTTCCGGAGAGGCATCGCCGGATTTCATGATCGACACGGCCAAAGCGGCCATGTCCGCGGGCGGCTTGTTGTTTGAAGCCATAGGTGAAATAGCCGGCCATGATGGCGCATCCCACCGAAATGACCGGTGGGACGATTTGGAGTGCCGCCAAAGCTATTGTGCGCCAGCGGCCTGATCGGCTGGGTGCCGGAAGCTCATCCTCATCCACAAGGTTAGTCCATTCCACACTGCTCACCAGCCGGGAGAACATTCTCCGTGAGGATTGTCTACATTAGTTAAAATGCGGATAGATCCGCGTTGGGATGCCGAGGAACCTCGTCAAAGCGCACCGAGGGCAATGCCCACTGCGCTAGGCGAAATAGATCAACAGGGCGAGGAGTCCAAAGACAACGATAAGGCCAACTGGCCAATACCGTACGATCTGATCAGGATATTTCTCGCTCAGGCTAAGCAACCGGTCCCCGTAAGGGAGACGACTAAAGCCTGCCGGGCCGTTCTGTTGCTTGATGTCCCGGAGGATGCGGCGCGATTCCCTGATATCTCTGTCCTCTGGTTCGGCCATTGCAAAAGTCCTCCCTGCCGGGACCGATCTTAGCCTGTTTACGTGAAGTGCCCAACAGCGTCGACCGGATCGCACGCCAGCGGCGCATGACATCATTGGAACCCGATCAATTCTCGGGTGGCGCTTCATCTTCCCAGCCGGCCAGCTCCGGCAGGTCGTCAAGCCAGCTTTTCTCTGTGATCGAGGTTTCGCCGGCCTGCGGCACTTCCTCAGTCGCGTTTTGAATGAGCCAGTCCATCCACTTGCGATAGGCAGCCGGCGCCAATTCGGGCGGCAGCACCTTGGCCTTGGTCAGCATGCGTTTGCGGAAACTGAGTTGCCGGCGCAGTTTGGTCGTCGTGAATTTTATCGCCTTGCCCTGGTATTCCACGGTCCAGCGCCCATCGCCGTGGCTGGTCAGCCTGTCGATGGCAAAACCGGCGTCGACCGGCCTGTCCCGCCACGGAAGCTCGATGGCATTCCGCCTCAGATCGAGAGCCCATCGCCGGTAGTCGGCCCCGGTACGCTGCGGCGGCAACACGCCAGCCTGTTCGAGGATTTTCCTGCGGAAGGTGGGCTGCTTCTTGATCTGGCCGGTGGTCAGCTCGATGCGGTGCCCACGGAACTCGACGTGCCAGCGGATCCTGCCGTTGCCGACATATTTTGCCAGCCTGTCGATGGCGAACTCGTCGTCGGACAACTCCACGCATCCCTGGCGGATGCGTTCGAGGATGTACTGGCTGTCAGTGGGCATGACGTGCCTTGGCTGGGGAACCTGGATTCGAACCAGGACTAACGGAGTCAGAGTCCGTGGGTCTACCGTTAACCTATTCCCCAGCAGGCGCTGTCGCGCCGGTGGGCCGCCGAAGCAGCCGCGCGTGCCTTGTAGCGGCCGCCGGAAAATAGTCAAGCCTGCGTTGCATTTCAATCTCGGTGTTTCATCAGCCAATTGCGCCAGGCGGGCGCTGTCGCCCGGCGCGACCTCAACTGTCCGTCCGGCTGTATTGCGAGTGCTCGAAGAACAGCACCACGCCAAGCGCGATCAGCAGCGGGATGATCAGGTAGAACAGCCGGAACACCAGAAGTGCGGCCAGCACGCCGACCGGGTCCATATCAGACAGGCCGGCGAGGAACACGACCTCGAACACGCCGAGCCCGCCCGGCGCATGCGAGATCTGCGCCACCGAGAACGAGACCAGGAACACGCCGAGGATGACGAAATAGCCGGGATTGCCGGCAACGGGCAGGGCAAAGAAGATGATCGCCGCCGCCGCCAGAAGCTCGATCGGACCGATCAGCAATTGCCGCGCCACGATCGGCAGCGCCGGATAGTGCAGCTGGAAGCCGGCGATCTTGAGGGGCTTCAGATGCAGCCAGCTGCCGAAGATGTAGGCGCCGACCAGGATCAGCAAAGCGATGCCGGCGGCGATCGCCAGCCCGTGGTGCGGGGCGCCGGAAAAGCGGTCGATGATTGCAGGCTCGAACACCAGCACCAGTCCGCCAACCAGAATGCTGGAGAGCACGAACGTGATCCAGCAGATCGCCACCAGAATGCCGACGTCCTGGCCGGTGAGCCCCCTGGTGCCGTAGGCGCGGTAGCGGATCACGGCGCCCGAAAACACCGAGCCGCCAATGTTGTGCGACAGCGCATAGGTGGTGAAGGAGCAGAAGGTGACGAACAGCCACGAGACCTTTTTGCCGATATGCAAGAGCGCGATGTGGTCGTAGCCGGCGAGCGAGGCATAGGCGACCACCGAGCTCAGTGCCGCAAGTATCCAGCCGCGCGTCGGGATGGCGGATATGCCGTCCCAGACATCGTCGATCGAGATGCCGCGCAACTCGTGCCACAGCAACAACAGCGACCCGATGACCGCCGCGACACCGATGACCGGCCACAGATAGCGCTTCCAATTCGTGGCCCCCCAATTCATGGAGTTGTCGTCATGTGTTGCTGCCCATCGCCCGGGCGGGCGTGAAAACGTCCGCGATTCACCAATATTCCCCCTCATTTCAGAAATGCCTCATTGAAGCCGGCTATTCAACCGGCAAGGGTGAGCAGCCGGTTCGCCAACGGCGAATTCATCGTGCCAGTGGCACGATGAAAGGCTAGCGAACGCCGGGACGCTGCAAAGCAGCGGGGACCTGGCAGGACGCAGCCGGCAAAATTTGAGCTCTTGCTCTTGGTGATCCGGTCCGGCGCTGCTACTCTGGCGGTAACTTAAAAGATTGAAGCGCCTGCTGCGTCCGGTTTTACGGTTCGCGCGGCGCCGGAAGGAACTGAAGTGGAAGACCACGACACCGGCGCTGGCGCGCCGGAAGTGGGCGTGTCCAGGGCTTCGCCGCCGTCAGGCGGGCCAAGCCCATCCGCCGGGCGGCCCCGCCAGGCGGGGCCTCAGTCCGGTAACGGACAGGCCGGCGAAGCCCAGCATCAGCGAGGCAAGGCGAGAAAGCGGCGCAAGCGCCGGCGTGGGCGCAAGGTTTTTGCGCGCGACGACAGCCCTCTCGCAACGGCCGCAGCGGTTGGTGCGCCGGCCTCCGTCGGCCCGGCCGCTCCAGCGCCGGTGCCTTTGCCCTCGGCGCCACAATCCCGACCGGAACAGCCAATGCATCGTCCGCCGATGCAGGAACTGCCGGTGTTTGCCGCGCTCGATCTCGGCACCAACAATTGCCGGCTCTTGGTCGCGGTGCCGCAGCGCCATGGCCAGTTCCGCGTCATCGACGCCTTCTCGCGCATCGTCAGGCTGGGCGAGGGGCTGACCGCCAATGGGCATCTGAGCCAGGCGGCGATGGACCGCGCCGTCGAGGCGCTGAAAATCTGCGGCGACAAATTGCGCAACCGCAAGATCCGAAAAGCCCGGCTGATCGCCACCGAGGCCTGCCGCACCGCCGACAATGGCGTCGAATTCCTGCAGCGCGTCGAGCACGAGGCCGGCTTGAAACTCGAGATCATCGACCGCCAGACCGAAGCGCGGCTTGCTGTCTCCGGCTGCGGCTCGCTGGTCGAGCGCGACACGCAAGGCGTGGTGCTGTTCGACATTGGCGGCGGCTCGTCCGAAATCGCGCTGATCGACCTCACCGGCCAGCGTTCGCCGCGGCTTGCCAACCACATCGTGTCGTGGACCTCGCTGCCGGTCGGCGTTGTCTCGTTGGCCGAACGCTTTGGCGGCCGCACGGTGACGCGCGAAATCTTTGCCGCCATGGTCGAGGATGTCGCGGTGCGGCTGAAGTCGTTCGACGGCCGCGATCGGCTGAGCCATGTGCTGGCCAGCCCGAAATTCCATCTGCTGGGCACATCCGGCACGGTGACGACGCTGGCCGGCGTCCATCTCGACCTCGAACGCTACGACCGGCGCCGCGTCGACGGGCTGTGGATGGACCGCGACAGCGTCGACCGCATGGTCGAAAAACTGGTCGGCTGGGATTTCCAGCAGCGCTGCGCCAACCCGTGCATCGGCGCCGACCGTGCCGACCTGGTGCTGGCCGGCTGTGCTATCCTGGAAGCCATTCGTGCGGTGTGGCCGTCGGAGCGGCTGCGCGTCGCCGACCGGGGCTTACGCGAAGGCATTTTGAGCGAGCTGATGGCCGATGACGGCGTCTGGCGCAACAGTGGGCGGGGCCGAGCATGATCCGCATTGCTTTGGTGAACGGTCGACCCCCACCCCCGGGGGGGGGGGGGGGGGGGGCACACCCCCCCCCCGCGGGGGGGGGGGGGGGGGGGGGGGGGGGGTGGAGCCGCGCCGCGGGGCGACGGCCCGCAGGGGGGGGGGGGGGGGGGGGGGGGCGC
>NZ_JAMYSN010000049.1:0-20154 GCF_040321955.1 Mesorhizobium sp. M0217
GACATGCAGGCTCGAACCACTCCAAAACCCCTTCGGGCCAAAAGTGTTACCCATGTCTCCGATATAAACCGTAACCTATGTGTCCGGAATGGACCATGAAAAATTGGCGATCCCGACAGGATTCGAACCTGTGACCATCGGCTTAGAAGGCCGGTGCTCTATCCAGCTGAGCTACGGGACCGCTGGCCGGCATTCGACATCTTGGCCGGCTGGTGTCTATGTGCCAGGCGCTGACCGCCGGTCAATGCGTCCAGGGTATCCTGCGGTCATAGCGGAAATTTTCCGCATAGGAAATCTGCCGGCGCTTGGTCTCTTTCGGCTCCTCGACACGGAAGGCCAGCCCCTGCTTTTCGGCATAGGCCACCGCTTCTTCCCTGGTGTCGAAGGTCAGCCTGATCTGGCTCAGCATGTCGCCCGATGTGGTGTAGCCCATCAGCGGGTCGATCTTCTTGCGTTGGGCGGGATCGAATTCCAGCACCCAATGGCCGGTCTTGGCCTTGCCGGACTGCATCGCGGTTTTGGCTGGGCTGAAAATTCGCGCGGACATGGGCACCTCGTAGCTGCGTTGGCGGTAGCGCCGCCTTATTTCAGTCAATACTGTGCAACACTGCCGACGGCAAGGCCGAAGCGGCCTGCAACCAGGCCGCTTCGGCAGCGGCATAGGCTGGATACACTGGCGTAGCATCAAAAGTCATGGTCATGATGGCGACACAAAGAGGCATGGACGCAGGGATTTTGCACGCCGAGGCCGACAGCCAAGCGATTTTCGACGGCGCGATCGTGATCGGCGCCGGGGCAGCCGGCTTGACCGCAGCCCATGCGCTGCTCAAGACCGGCGTGCCGGTGATGGTGTTGGAAAAGGAAGCCCGGCTGGCCGAGCCATGGCACGGGCGGCACGAGCGACTGCATCTCAACACGCATCGCGACCTTTCGGCGCTGCCGGGCGTTTCCTTTCCTGCCGGCACCCCTGCCTTTCCGCACCGAAACACCATCATCGGCCATTTGAACGAATTCCACGCCATGCACCGGCTGCCGGTCGAGTTCGGCATTGCGGTCGAGGAGATAGGCTTCGAGGGCGACCACTGGCTTGTGCGGACCAGTGCCGGGCCGCGGCTGGCGCGCCATGTCGTCATCGCCACCGGGCGCGACCGGCAGCCCTTCATTCCGGCCTGGAAAGGCATGAAGGCCTTTGCCGGACGCATCATCCATTCGGCCGCATTCGGCGACGCCAAGGCCTATGCGGGCAAGAAAGTGCTGGTCGTCGGCGCCGGCAATTCCGGCTTCGACGTGCTCAATCACCTGGCGGCAGCCGGCACCGGACAGATCTGGCTGTCGGCGCGCAACGGTCCGGCACTGCTGCCCAAGCGCCTCGGCCAGATCGCCGTCCACCGGTTTTCGCCGATCCTGGCGCGGCTGCCGTTCAAGCTCGCCGATGCGGTGATGGCGGCGACGCAGCGGTGGGCCTTCGGCGACCTCACGGCCTACGGCCTGCCGCCGACGCCTTCGGGCGGCGCAAGCCGGCTGGCGTCGGATTATACCGCCATCGCCACCGATGACGGCGCCGTCGATGCCATCAAGGACGGCAGGATCATCGTCTTGCCAACCGTGCGGGAATTTACCCGCGACACGGTCGTTTTCGACGATGGCGCGACGATCCAGCCGGATATCGTCATCGCCGCGACCGGCTACCGCACCGGGCTCGAGGCCATGCTGGGCAAGCTCGGCGTGCTCGACGAAAAGGGCGTGCCGCTGTTCAACGGCGCCGACAGCGACCCGAGACTGCCGGGCCTGTGGTTCACCGGCATGCGGCCAAGCATCCGCGGCTGCTTCGCCAATGCCCGCATCCAGGCCAAAGCGATCGCAGCCAGGATTGCACGGGAGCGCAGACCGCCAAGCCCCGTTTGATGTTTTAGGGGTTGCGCGACAGGGTCTGGAACCGTATACGCCGCAGGGCCTCGGAGTGTAGCGCAGCCTGGTAGCGCATCTGGTTTGGGACCAGAGGGTCGGGAGTTCGAATCTCTCCACTCCGACCATTTTTTCCCACAAAGCCAGTCCTTGCCCAAGGTCACTCCCAAGGTCGCCAATGGCTGCCTCGCCGGTAGCGCATGGCGGCACGCATTGCCCAAGCAGCAGCCGCTCGCCGATCGGACCCTACATTGGAACACCAGTTCGCTCCGAGAGTTGTGTATGTTCAACCCAAGGAGCCAACAATGAAAACCCTTCTCATCGCCTCGATGATCGCGTTCGCCGGAACGGCGGCTTTGATCGCACCGGCGCAAGCCGCCAGTCTGACTATCCAGTCCGATGACGACGATCAATATTCGTCCGACGATGGCGATATACAGATTCTTCGCCATCACCAGCGCCACAAAGACTATAGCGACGACTATGGCGACGACTACAGCGACAACCAGGATGGCCAATGGCGGCGCCACCATCGCCATCACCGCTGCCATATCGAACTGGTCAGGCACTGGCGCCATCACCACAGGGTCGTCGAAGAGGTCAGGGTCTGCGGCTGATCCGATCGCTTTAGACCTGCTCCGGCCGGGTTGGCGGCCGGAGCACCAATCTGACCTAAAGCGCGTCGCTTTGAACGGACTCACGCGACGCGCTTGAGGTCTTGTTTGATGCATGTTTGATGCATGCGGTTCTCTCAAAACCGGGGCCACTTGAGCGACATGCATCAGGCGCCCGTGTCATCGAACAGCATCCCTTCGGCGGGTTTGGCTAAAAATCGACGCAGGGATAATCCCCTCGCTTCCACTTCTATCGCCGGTCTAAAAGCGCGTCGCGCTGAAACGTATCCAGGCGACGCGCTTTGATTTTTGTTTTGATGCATGTCGTTCTCTCAAAACCGGGACCACTTTTGAGCGACATGCATTAGACTCCGGGCAAGGGGAGATTCTGGATGCTTGGTCTCGAGGCATGGCTTTCGCTGATTGGCCCTGCCTACTTCGCTTACATCGGCATCACGGTTCCGTTCGTCGTCGTCTGGGCCATTATCTGTGCGGCCCTGTGGATCTGGAACAACCGGCCGAGCAAGAGGCAAGGCCCTCCCCGCTCGTGGCCCGCCAGCGTGCTGTTCTTTGTCGTCGTTGCCGCGTGCTACGTGGCAGCGCATACGGTGGTCTATCTGCTGGTCCGGTATCTGGCGGCGTTGTGGGCATAAACGTAGCTCTATAGAGCGCTCTCGATATCGGTCTTCGAAAAATCGTCGCCAACATAGAGTAAGCGGCAGGCTCGATCCTTTGCCACTTCATAGGCAAAGCAATCGCCGAAATTGAGCCCGGCCGGATGAATACCCTTGCCCCATCGCCCATACGCCTCGGCTATGCGTCGGCCAGAGGCTGGTGTCACCGCCGTGACCTCGAAGCCGAGCCCGTCGATCAGGCCGGCCATTTCCTCACCGACATTGCGCCTATCCGCCACGATCAGCGCCTCGGCCACTGTGCCAGCCGAGATCAAAATATCGTCTTCGGCTTCCAGCGCCGCAATGCAGGCACTGGATTGAGGTTCGGCAAGAACGATCGCCATCAGGGCCGAGGTATCGACCACGATCATTCGGGCAGGCCATCAGCGCCATAGAGGAAATCCTGGCTCCGCGCGGCATCCGACCCGGCCTTTGCCTTGGCAGCGCCGGATGCTCGCATTGCCTCCAGCAATGCCCGGCGGCCTTTCCTGTCAGGGGCAGCCTTCACGGGAACAAGGCGCACGGCTGCATGACCATGGCGGGTCAGGATAATTTCATCCCCAGCCTCGGCACGACGCACCAGTTCGGTGAGCTGCCCCTTGGCGTCTGTAACGGATACCTGCATTGACCGCTCCTTTATGGACCATGCTCTGGTCCATATCCAAAAAGTAGACCATCTAATGGTCCATTTCAATGCAGGACGATGAGATCTTGCGGCTTGGTGAAGTCTGAATGACAGCTGGCGCGCAATCGTAGGCCTTGCGGCGATTCTATCTGAAGGTAAGCTCGCCGGGCGAGAACCCCAATCATCACTCCCGGCGAGCCTACAACCCGATCAGGAACGCGATCAGGACCGGGGTCAGCCGGCAAACGCAGTGTTGCAAGATGGATGCCAGAGGTTTCTTCTCGAAATGGGACAGGAGCGGAGTCTTCTCCTTCCACTGCCTAAACCTCGAACTCGCCCTGCCCTTCATCCATGGCGCTGACGATCTCGGCGGCGAGCGCCCTGGTGATCGGCGTCTTGCGCTCGAGCGCCGTGCGGTCGAGGCGTTCGACCACGCGCATGGCGGTGGCCAGCGAGCGCTCGATGCGGCGCACCAGATATTGCACGACATGCGGCTCGACCTCGACCTGGCGGTCGGCGAAGAGTTTGGCGATGACACCGGCCAGAAGCAAATCGTCCGGCTCATGGATCTCGACGGTTGCCGCCGCCTTCAGCCGCGAGGCAAGATCGGGCAACGTCACCCTCCAGGCGGCGGGGAAGCGCCGCGCCGTCAACAGCAAGGTGGCCCCGGCGCCGCGCACTTCATTGATGAGATGGAACAGGCCCGCCTCGTCGATGGCTGTCTTGTCGACATCGTCGATCAGCGCGGGCCTGCCGCCAAGCCCGGTGATGGCATTGCCGATGCGCTGGGCATCGACCGCCACAGCGTTGGCCCGCGCCTGCCAGATCGAGCCCAGATGTGTCTTGCCGGAACCGGCCGGGCCAGCGAGCACGATCACCGGCGACGGCCAGTCCGGCCAGCGATCGACAAGGGCTGCCGCCTCGCGGTTGGTGGCCGACACCACCAGTTCGTCGCGCGAGTAGCCGGTGCCGTGGCCAAGGTCGAGCGGCAGTTGGCGCGGCGGTTCGGTCTTATGATCCGTCACGTTCAGCCGCGCGGCGACCGGTGCCCGCCGCCGCGAGCGGCGGGCAGCGGCGGGACGGGCTCGGTGGAGTGTCCCTTGTAGAGCGGCGATTCGAGATAGCGGGCAATGGCAAAGCGCACCAGCACGGCAACCGCCGCCGAAGCAGGAACGGCGATCAAAAGGCCGACGAAGCCGAACAGGGCGCCGAAAGCGAACAGCGCAAACATCAGCCAGACCGGGTGCAGGCCGACGCTTTTTCCGACCAATCTGGGCTGCAGGATGTTGCCTTCGATGAACTGGCCGATGAAGAACACCACGGCGACAGCAACGATCATGGTCCAGTCCGGCCAGAACTGGACGAAGGCGACGCCGACGGCCAGGACCAGTCCGGTCAGCGAGCCGACATAAGGGATGAACGAGATCAGCCCGGCGAAGAGGCCGATGAGGATGGCGAAATTCAGCCCGGTCAGCGTCAGGCCGGTGGCATACATGCCGCCGAGCACCAGGCACAGCGTGCCCTGGCCGCGCACGAAGCCGGCGGTCGCGGTGTTGATGTCCCTGGAGATCGCCCTGACCGTCCCGACATAATCGCGCGGCACCCAGCTGTCGACGACCGCCACCATGCGATCCCAGTCGAGCAGCATGTAGAAAGCGACAACCGGAGTGACCACGAACAGGCTGACCACCGACACCAGAGCAACGCCGGAACTCCAGATCGAGGTGAAGACGGTGCTCAGCAGGCCGAAACCGGAAGTGAGCAGCGAATTCAGCCCGTCGCGCAGGCCATTGGCATTGACGCCGAATTTCTGCTCCAGCCATTTCGGATCGAAGCTGGTGATCAGCGACTGCAGCCGGGTCAGATATTCCGGCAGCTTGCTGGCGAAATCGGCCATCTGCGTGGCCAGTACCGGAACCAGGATGACGAAGGCCAGCACCAAAAGGACGATGAAGGCAATCAGGATGACCACCGTCGCCATCAGCCGGGAGAGGCCGAGGCGTTGCAGCCGGTCGGCGACCGGGTCGAGAAAATAGGCCAGCACCATGCCGGCAACGAACGGCAACAGGATGCTGGAAAAAATGTAGAGGAACAGCGCCAGGAAGATTGCCGTGCCCAGCCAGAAGAAAATCTGGCGGCGAAACGCCAGGGACGCAGCCGCCTCTGCCAGCGCGGCAGTCGCGGCATTCTTGTCAACTACCCGGGGTGGAGCCTTCGCCATAGCCGCTCATATGCCTCAGCCAAGCCACGAGATAGGCCGCGGCCGAAGCCACGGTCAAGACCCCGGACAGCAATATGAGCGCAGGCCTGAGCGGGTCGAGGTGGAGGCCAAGGGCAAGTTCGCCCAGCACCACGGCGCCAGCACGATCTGGGCGGCGGTGTTGGCCTTCGACACATAGAGCGGCTTCATCTCGACCGGATGCGCCATGACCGTGGACAAGAGCACGGCGCAGATGATCAGCGCATCGCGTGACACCATGGTCACCACCAGCCACAGCGGCAATTTCCCGATGAAGCCCATGACCACGAACACCGAGACCAGAAGCACCTTGTCGGCCATCGGATCGAGATAGGCGCCTAGTCTCGATTGCTGGTTGAAGCGGCGGGCGATGAAGCCGTCGACGCCATCGGAAATGCCTGCAACGAGAAAGCCGGCAAAGGCCCAGTCCCAGCGCATGTTCAGCATCGCCAGTACGACGGCCGGAACCAGCACGAAGCGCAGGATGGTGATGAGGTTGGGAATGGTCAAAGGCATGTCCCGCCATGCTTATTCTGCAGATAGATGATGGAGTTGGATTGTGGGTGCAAGGACCAGCGGTGAAGGGGCGACTGTCCACGTATTTATCTTGGGCAAAAGCCCGGTATCCTGTCGTCATCCTTGCCCCCCGAAACCATTCATGCGAAGAGCCGCCGAGGGAAACAGGGATGCGCCGACGATGAGCAAGGGCGACCGGGCCAAGCGCAAGAACGGGCTCACCTATGCCGAGGCGGGCGTCGACATCGATGCCGGCAACCTCATGGTCGAGAAGATCAAGCCGCTGGTGCGCGCGACGCGCCGGCCGGGCGCCGATGGCGAGATCGGCGGTTTTGGCGGCCTGTTCGACCTCAAGGCGGCGGGTTTCACGGATCCGGTGCTGGTTGCCGCCAATGACGGCGTCGGCACCAAGCTGAAGATCGCCATCGATGCCGGCAAGCACGACACGATCGGCATCGACCTCGTCGCCATGTGCGTCAACGACATCGTCGTGCAGGGCGCCGAGCCACTGTTCTTCCTCGACTATTTCGCCACCGGCAAGCTCGACCCCGACCAGGGGGCGGCAATCGTCGGCGGCATAGCAATCGGCTGCCGACAGGCCGGCTGCGCGCTGATCGGCGGCGAGACGGCCGAAATGCCCGGCATGTATCACGACAAGGATTACGACCTGGCCGGTTTCGCCGTCGGTGCTGCCGAACGCGGCCAGTTGCTGCCGACCGACGATATCGTCGAAGGCGACGTGCTGCTTGGCCTGGCTTCCTCGGGCCTGCATTCGAATGGCTTTTCGCTGGTGCGCCGCATCGTTGGCGTCAGCGGTCTTGCCTGGGGCGATCCGGCGCCGTTCAACGATGAGGCGACGCTGGCAGAGGCGCTGCTCGAGCCGACCCGCATCTATGTGAAGTCGGTCCTCAAAGCGATCCGTGGCACGCACGGCATCAAGGCGCTGGCCCACATCACCGGCGGCGGTTTCCCCGAAAACATCCCGCGCGTCCTGCCAAAGGACTTTTCCGCAGAGCTCGATCTCAATGCCATCGATGTGCCGCAGGTGTTTTCCTGGCTGGCGAAGACTGGCGGCGTGGCGCCGGAGGAGATGATGCGCACCTTCAACTGCGGTATCGGCATGATCCTCGTCGTCGCCTCCGGCCAGGCCGCACAGGTCGCAGCCGTGCTGCAGGAGGCCGGCGAGACGGTGACGCCGATCGGCCGCATCGTGCCGCGCCGCGACGCCGGCGTTATCTATCGGGGCTCGATCGGCCTATGAGCAGGAAACGCACGGTTGTTTTGATCTCGGGACGCGGCTCGAACATGACGGCGCTAATCGCGGCGGCGAGCGACCCGGCCTATCCCGCCGAGATCGTTGGCGTCATTTCCGACCGGGCCAACGCCGCCGGCCTCGGCATCGCGGCCGCGCGCGGTATCCCGACCAAGGTCATCGTGCGCGCCGACCATGCCAGCAAGGAAGCCCATGATGCGGCGATCGACGCCGCGCTGATTGCGTTCAATGCCGAGATCGTGGCGCTGGCCGGCTATCTGCGCATTCTCTCCCGCGGCCTGGTCGAGAAGTGGCAAGGGCGCATGCTCAACATCCACCCTGCCCTGCTGCCGGCCTTCAAAGGGCTCGATACGCATGCGCGCGCCCTGCGCGCCGGCATTCGCATTCATGGCTGCACGGTGCATTTCGTCACATCAGAGATGGATGACGGCCCGATCATCGCGCAGGCAGCGGTGCCGGTGATGGTCGGCGACAACGAAGACACGCTGGCCGCCAGAGTGCTGAAGGCCGAGCACCGGCTTTATGCGCTGGCACTCGGGCTGGTCGCCGACGGCAAGGCGCACATGGAAGGCGGCCGCACCGTGCTGGCGCATTTCGCCGACGATGCCGAAAACGGAACTTCCGTGGTGATGGCGCCCGACCCGCTGCGCGAAGAACGCGATCTCGAACATCTGGCGCGGATCACGCCGTAGGCCGACATGGCGACACCGAGACAATTGCTCCTGCTGCGCCACGCCAAGTCGAGCTGGGACGACCCGGCGCTTGCTGATTTCGACCGGCCGCTCGGGCCGCGCGGGCTGAAGACGGCGCCGCTGATGGGGCGCGAACTGGCCCGGCGCAGTTGGCTGCCTGACCTGGCGCTGGTGTCGCCGGCGCTGCGTACGCGCGAGACATGGCGGCTGGTCTCGGCGGAACTGTCGGCGAGCGTAACGGTGGAGTTCGCCGAGGCGCTTTTCGAAGCCACGGCTGGCGACATTCTGGCCGAGCTGCAGCAGGCAGTCGCATCGGCTAGCTGTCTCCTGGTGCTCGGCCATAATCCCGGCCTGGAGGACTTTGCCCGCCGGCTCGCCGGTCCGCGATCGGGTGTGGCTGCTCTCAGGAAACTTGAAGAGAAATTCCCGACCGGCGCCCTTGCCCGCTTTGTCATCGACGGCGACTGGGCGGATCTCGGCTTCGGCGCGGCCCGGTTGACGCATTGCATCAAGCCGAAGGATCTAAGCTAGACCAAGCTGCCTAACGGGCTAGCCGCAGGTGACAGCCGCAAACCGTGTTTTGAAAAGACCACGGTCAAACAAGGAGATAGGACCAATTGCTGGCGGATTGATTCAAGATCTTTGCGGCCCCGAGTCGATTGCATAAAAACAAGAGCGGTGGGCCGGGCCCACCGCTCTTTGTGGTCGTAGATTTCTCAGAAAATCAACGACCCCAGATGCCCTGGCCGGATTCCGGCTGGTTCGAGTCGCCCTTGATCGTGAAATCGCCGAGGCTGGCCGGCTTGCGGATCGAGGCGGTATAATTGTGATCGATGTTGCCGGCGGGCGCTGTTACAGCAGGCTGGTTGACGCTGTCGGAGCCGTAGTGGTCGCTGCCTGCGAAAGCGGTGCCGGTGGCAAGGAGGATGGCAGCAGCGGTAAGTGCGATCTTGGTCATTTCAGGTAATCCAGATTTTTCAGTTCTGTCCGTCAAGTGGCGTGCCTTGGGAGGAATTCGCGTCGCTCGGACCACCCCGAAATGGGTGTGCGTTGCTGCCATTGCCAATCACAAAAATGTGCGAACCGAACCGTTCGGTTCGGTCTAGGAAGGCGCGAAATGGCGTAGTTGTTGCTATATTCTATTCTCTATACGGCTCCGACCTCGCAACGCCCCTCGTTGCGTTACGCTTGCATCTCAAAAGGTCGTGAAGCCCAGTACGTCGCGCATGTCGTATTCGCGGGGCGGCCGGACGGCGACCCAGCGTGCTGCCGCAATGGCGCCGCGCGCGAACATCGAGCGGTCGGCGGCCGAATGGGAAAGCGTGAGCGTCTCGCCCTCGGCCAGCAAGCTCACGCTGTGCTCGCCGACGATGCTGCCGCCGCGCAGCACGGCAAAGCCGATCTCGCCGGCAGGGCGTGGATCTGTAACGCCGTCGCGGATGCGTTTCGCCACATCGTCCAGCCTGACGCCATGTCCGCGAGCGGCCGCCTCGCCCAGCATCAGCGCCGTGCCCGACGGTGCGTCGACCTTCATGCGGTGATGCGCTTCCAGGATTTCGATGTCGGTGTCGGGACCAAGTGCTCGCGCCGCCTGCTCGACCAGCCCGGTCAGCATGCTGAGCCCGAGCGAGTAGCTGCCGGAGCGAACGATGGCGACGGACTTCGAAGCAGTAGCGATGGCAGCGAGATCGGCCGGCTCGAAGCCGGTCGAGCCGATGACCAGCGCCGGGCCGCCGCAGGCCGCGCAAGCTTGTGCAAGATCGACGGAGGCCGAAGGCGTGGTGAAATCGATGATGACATCGGCAAGCGCCAGTGCTTCGTCGCGTTCGACCAGCCCCTCGCCGGCGCTGCCCGGCCTGTGAAAGCGGGCGACGAGCGCCAGCCTGGGATCGGTCTCGACGGCCAGCGCCATCTCCCTGCCCATGCGGCCGAGCGCACCGGCTATGGCTATTTTCAATGGATGCGGCATGGCGGCTTTCACTGGAAATGCGAGTCGCAACAATGATCTACCATGCCGCCCTGCCAGATTGATTCAGCCGGCGCCATGCGTCTTGAGCATCATGCCGGCGATCTCCTTGACCAGCTTGGCGGCAACCAGCGCGGTGAGATTGGAGACGTCCTGGCTTGCATTGTATTCGACGACATCGGCGCCGACGATGGGCTGGTCGATCCGCTGGATCAGGTTGATCACTTGCCGGGTTGTAAGACCACCGGGTTCGCGGTGCGACACGCCGGGCGCACAAGCCGGGTCGAGGCCGTCGAGATCGACCGAGAGATAGACCGGCGTCTTGAGATCGAGCTGCAGATCCTCGCTGAAATGCCGCGCCTCGATCATTTCGACGCCGAAGCGCTTGAGCTGGTCACGAAGCTCATCATTGAGGGTGCGCGAGCCGATCTGGATCAGCCGGTCGGCCAGCCCCTCCTCCAGGATGCGCGCGAAGGACGAGGTGTGGGACCGCCTGTTGCCCTGATAGGCATCGTAGATGTCGGGATGGGCGTCGATCTGGACGATCGTTAGCCTGGCATGGCGGCGGCGCACGGCACGCAGCACCGGCCAGGCGATGGCATGATCGCCACCGAGGCTGATCAACGGGTGGCCGGCATCCAGCGCGCGGCCGACCTCGGCCTCGATCCGCTCCCATGGACCGCCGGCGCCTGAAAAGTCGATGTCGCCGTGGTCGACGAAACTGTCCGCCACATCGAAGCCGGTTTCGCTCCACGAGCTGTGCGCGTCGCTTTTGAGTTCCCGCCGGATCAGGGCCGGCGCTGCGGCCGCGCCTTTGAGATAGGACGAGTTCTCGTCATGCGGTATTCCCAGAAGCGAAACCCTGGTCATCGGCGTGCGATCTCCGGCAACAGGCAATCTCCCTAAACCCGGCAGCTGGCTGGCGATAGCAGTGCCGCTTGGGCCAGTTGCGAAGGCGATCAGGCGTCATTTCCCGATCGCGCCGCCCAGTCTTTGCCTGACGATCGCGATATGGAAATCCGTGCCATGCAACAGCCCGTCATCGTTGAAGTCGTAGCTGGAATTGTGCAGCGGCGGCGAGGTCTCGCCATTGCCGAGAAAGACGAAGCAGCCCGGTACGTGATCGAGGAAGCGGGCGAAATCCTCCGAGGCGGTCATCGGCTCCGCCGCGATGCTGGCGGCGCCATAGGCCAGCACGCGCCTTGCGGCGACAAAGGCCGCGTCCACCAGGTCGGCATCGTTCTGCAGCGGCACGAATTCCCTGCTATAGGTCACGTCGGCGGCGACATTGTAGGCAGCGGCGGTGCCTGCCGCGATGACCCGCATCTGGCGCTCGATCTCGGCGCTGACCTCGGGACGAAAACTGCGGGCGTCACCGAGGATGCGGGCGAGGCCGGGCAATGCGTTGCGGGTGCCGTCGGTGATCAGCTCGGTCACCGAAACCACCGAAATGTCGGCGGGACTCAGCCGGCGCGAGACGATGGTCTGCAGATTGGTGACCAGCGCGCAGGCGGCGACCAAGGTCTCGTTCCCGGAATGTGGCCGCGCCGCATGGCCGCCGATGCCCTTGAGCACGATCTCGAAATTGTCCTCCGCCGACATGAACGGGCCGGCACGGGTCTCGAAATGCCCGACGGGCAGGCCAGGCATGTTGTGCAGGCCAAAGATCTCGTCGAAGGGAAAGCGCTGCAGCAGCCCGTCGTCCAGCATCGCCAGCGCGCCCCTGCCCCATTCCTCGGCGGGCTGGAAGATGAAGCGCACGGTGCCGTCGAAACCGCCCTCGGCGGCCAGCAGCTTTGCCGCGCCGAGCAGCATGGTGGTGTGGCCGTCATGGCCGCAGGCATGCATGATGCCGGGGTTCTGCGAGCGATGGGCGGTCGCGGACTGCTCGGTGATGCGCAGCGCATCCATGTCGGCCCTGAGCGCAATCGCCCGGTTGCCGCTGCCGCGCTTCAATGTGCCGACGATGCCGGTGCCGCCGACCCCCTCTGCAACATCGTCCAGCCCGAATTCGCGCAGCTTCGCGGCGACAAAGGCAGCGGTGCGCTTTTCCTCAAAGCCGAACTCGGGGTGCGCGTGCAAATCGCGCCGCCAGCCGGTCATTTCCTGCTTCAGCACATCACGATCGAGCTCAGCCATTTTCTCCCCGACCTATCTTGCAAGCTCACTGGCGACATCAAGCAGGATGTTGGTGCCGGCGACAAGCTCGGCATCTTCAGTGTGTTCGCGCGGATTGTGGCTGATGCCACCGGCGCTCGGGACGAAGATCATTGCCGCCGGCGCGAGGCGGGCCATCATCTGCGCGTCATGGCCGGCGCCCGATGTCATGCGCCTGACGCCGAGACCGCGGTTCTTCGCGGCCGCCTCGATCCGTTCGACGATGCCGATGTCGAATAGCACCGGTTCGAAGCGGGCGAGCCGCTCGACCGAGATCGATACGTTCTCCAAAACCTCAAGCTCCTCGAGATAGGCAGCAAGGGCCGCCTCATGCGCCTGCAAGCGCTGTTCGTCGGGATCGCGCAGGTCGATGGTGAAGACGGCGCGCGCGGGAATGACGTTGATGGCGTTGGGTTCGAAGCGCATCGTGCCGACCGTGGCCACGGTTGGCCCATTTGAAGCCCTGGCCCGATCGTGCAGGAAGGTGATGATGCGGGCGGCGGCGTGGCCGGCGTCGCTGCGCATCGACATCGGCGTGGTGCCGGCATGGTTGGCGGCGCCGTCGATGGTGATGCGCTGCCAGGAAATGCCTTGCAAATTCTCGACCGCGCCGATCGGCACGCCTTCACGCTCCAGCACCGGCCCTTGCTCGATATGAAGTTCGAGATAGGCATGCGGCTTGAGGAAGCCGGGTTCGCGGTCGCCGGCATAGCCGATGCGGGCGAGCTCCTGGCCGAGCACGCTGCCATCCGTGCCGATGGCGGCCAGCACGGCCTCGGCGCTGACGCCACCGGCATGGCATAGCGAGCCCATCATGTCAGGCGTGTAGCGCACGCCTTCCTCATTGGTGAAAGCGGCGACCGCGACCGGGCGCGACGGCGAAAAGCCCGAAGCCTGCAGCGTCTCGATCACCTCCAGCCCGGCCAGCACGCCGTAGCAGCCATCATAGATGCCGGCATCGATAACGGTGTCGATATGCGAACCGATGAGCAGCGGCGCCTGCCCGGCATTGTCGGGGCTTTGCCAGATGCCGAAAATATTGCCGACCCGGTCGATGGCGACTTCCAGCCCGGCCTGCCTGAGCCAGCCGACAAAGAGGTCACGGCCCTGTCTGTCTGTGTCGGAGGCGGCGAGCCGGATCAGCCTATCCTCACTGTCGCGGCCAACGGCGCCGAGTTCCCGGATGCGGCCAAGCAGACGCTGTGCATCGATCCCGATCATGGCTATGCCTCGGCCTTCAGCTTGCCGGCCAGCACATCGGCGGGGCTCTGCCCGACCAGCTCGGTATAGCGATGCGGGTCTGTGGCGCCTTCGGTGTTGATCAGCAGCACGCGGGATTTGTCGTCGAGCCCGAGCGCGGCCTTGTGGTCGGCCACCGCCCGGATCAGCCCGGCCAGACCGACGCCGCCGCTTTCGCCGGCGACGATCACTGGATCATTGCCAGCCGGCCGTGCCAGCCGCCGCATCACCGCGACCGCCTCCTCCTCATCCACTGTCATGAAGGCATCGGCAACCCGCGCCAGAACGCGCCAGGCAACTTGCGAGGCCTCGTAGCATTCGAGCATCGCCATCACCGTCGGCTGATCGTGTGCGACCTTGACCACGTGGCCCGCCCGGGCGGCTGCGACAACGCAGGCGGCGCGGGCCGGCTCGACGACGATGAAGGTCGGCCTGGCGTCACCGAGCACGATGGCGAGATGGCCGGCCAGGGCGGCGGCAATACCGCCGACACCGGCCTGCACGAAGACATGGGTCGGCGGCTGCGGCAACTGGCCCAACGCTTCGCGCACGATCGCCGTATAGCCCTGCATGACCAGACCGGGGATGCGCTCGTAGCCCGGCCAGGAGGTGTCGGACACCACGGTCCAGCCTTGCTCCGCTGAAACCTCGGCGGCCTGCCTGACCGAGTCGTCATAATTGCCGTCGACGCGGATCATCTCGGCGCCATAGCGGGCTATTGCTGCAATGCGCGCCTCGCTGACGCCGGCGTGAACGAAGATTGCCGCTTTCGCGCCAACCAACTGTGCACCTTGCGCGACCGAGCGGCCATGATTGCCGTCGGTGGCGCAGGCAACCGTCATGCCGGCAGCGACCGCCCGGACGTCGAACCGGTTGAGATCGGCCACGTCGACGGGCCGATGAAGCGATCGGCTCGCCTCCTCCAGCACCAGTCGAAAAACGGCATAGGCGCCGCCGAGCGCCTTGAAACTGCCGAGACCGAGGCGAAAGCCTTCATCCTTGATGTGGACGGCGCCGAGGCCGAGTTCGCCGGCCAGCGTCGGCAATGCATGCAACGGAGTTGCCAGGTGATTGTCGCGATGGGCCAGAAACCGCTCGACCGTATCGGCGCCGGCGTTCCCCAGCGTTTCGGCATCGACCGGATCGAGCGGCCGGCGGTGCAAGGCATTGCTGTTGAGCAGGAACACGGGTGGCCTCCTTTGGGTGTGACGAAATCATATTGCAGCCGAGGCGCAAATAGCGCTGTTATTGGCGCTTCGAAATGCAAGTTTGTTTCGCCGGGATAGCGCTTTGCCTCGATCGCCTTCGCTCGACAGTTTCGACCTCGCCATCCTTGCCATCCTGCAGCGGGACAACACGACGCCGCAGCGGCTGATCGGCGAAGCCGTCAACCTGTCGGCGCCGGCGGTGCAGCGGCGCATCAAACGCATGGAACAGTCCGGCGTCATTGCCGGCAACGTCGCCGTCATCAACCCCGTTGTGGTCGGCCAGCCCATCACCATTTTCGTCGAGGTCGAACTGGAGAGCGAACGCTCGGACCTGATCGACGCGGCCAAGCGGCAATTCTCGGCAGAGCCCGAAGTGCAGCAATGCTACTACGTCACCGGCGAGGCCGACTTCATCCTAGTCATCACCGCGGCCGACATGGGGGCCTATGAGGCCCTGACGCGCAGACTGTTCTTCGACAGCAAGAATGTCCGAAAATTCCGCACCTTCGTTGCCATGGACCGTGTCAAGGTGGGGCTGACGGTGCCTCTGCCGGGATAGCCAGTCTCTTTTACGCAATTCCGGACGGAAAACCGCTCACACTTTTCCTGGAATTGCTTTAGCCCGCCGGCCGCAGCCAGACCTTGTTGTCGTGGAAGGCCGCACCGCCATAGGGCGCTGGTGCGTCGGCGCCGGTGAGCACATTGATGCCTTCGCCACGCTCATGGGCGCTGTTTGGCCAGATGCCCTCGGCGATCACCACGCCGCGCTTGAGGCCTTCGAACAGCTTTGCGTGCAGCACCACCTCGCCGCGCCGGTTGCCGACCTCGATACGGTCGCCGTCGCCCAAGCCAAGCGCGGCAGCGTCGTCCGGATGCACCAGGAGTTCCGGCCGGCCTTCCTTGGCTCTCGACACCGGTGTCTCGGCGAATGTCGAATTGAGAAAATTGCGCGCCGGCGATGTGGCGAGCCGGAACGGATGCTCGGCATCCGCGACCTCGATCAGGTCGACATGGTCGGGGAATTCCGGGAGCTCCGCCACCGGCCCGAACAGGCCCATGCTTTTCGGCGGCCGGTTGGGCGCCGCCTGCCCGCTCCAATTGGCGCGGAAATGGAATTTCTTGTCGGCATGGCCGAAACCATCGATGAAATGCGCCGCCTCGAAATCCGGCTGCAGGTCGACCCATTTGTCTTCCTTGAGGCTGGCGAAGGAGCCCAGCCCGCGCTTGCCCAGGATGATGTCGATATGCTGCTGCTCGGTCAGGCCAAAGCCCGGCCGGTCGGAGACGCCGAGACGCTGCGCCAATTGCTCGATGACGAAATGGTTGGTGCGCGGCCCTTCCGGCGGGTCGATCAGCTTGGGACCAAGCGTGATGTGCTGGTTGCCGCCGCCCTTGTAGACGTCGTCATGCTCGAGAAACATCGTTGCCGGCAAAACGACATCGGCGAGCTTTGCCGTGTCGGTCATGAACTGCTCGTGCACGCAGGTGAACAAGTCGTCACGCAGGAAACCCTGCTTCACCAGCCGCTGCTCGGGCGCGACATTCACCGGGTTGGTGTTCTGGATCAGCATCGCCGTCACCGGCGGGCCGCTATAGAGCGCGTCCGCTGCACCGGTCAGCACCGGGCCGATGCGCGACTGGTCGAGATGGCGAATATTGGGATCGCGCATCGCGGCGCCTTCCAGCACATCCTGGTTGAGCTTGAAGATGCCGGAATTGGAATGGAAGGCACCGCCACCCTCATATTGCCAGGCGCCCGTGACGGCGGCGATGCAGGATGCCGCGTGCATGTTGACCGCGCCGTTGCGCTGGCGGGCAAAGCCATAGCCGAGGCGGAAATAGGTTTTCCTCGTCGTGCCGACGAGGCGTGCGAAAGCCTCGATCTCGGTGACGGCAAGACCGGTGATGGCGGAAGCCCATTCCGGCGTGCGCGTCTCCAGATGCGCTTCCAGCCCCTTCGGATCGTCGGTGTATCTTTCGAGATAGGCGCGGTCGGCCATGCCTTCCCTGAACAGCACATGCATGACCGCGCAGGCCAGCGCGCCATCGGTGCCGGGCTTCAGCACAAGGCCTATATCGGCCTGCTTCATCGTCGCGTTCTCGTAGACATCGATGACGACGATCCTGGCGCCACGCTCCTTCCGCGCCTTGATGGCGTGGGTCATGACATTGACCTGCGTGACCACGGCATTGGTGCCCCAGATCACCACGCAGTCGGACTTCGCCATCTCGCGCGGATCGGGACCGCGCAAGGCGCCCGCTCCCATCATCCAGCCGGTCCAGGCCAGATTGGTGCAGATCGAGCCGAAGAAGCCGGAGTATTTTTTCGCATGGCGCAGCCGGTCGATGCCGTCGCGCTGCACCAGCCCCATCGTGCCGGCATAGAAATAAGGCCAGACGGTCTCGGAGCCGTATTTTTCCTCGGCCGCGATGAAGTTCTCGGCGACGACGTCGAGTGCCGCTTCCCAGCTGGATTCCTTCCAGACGCCGTCGCCCTTGGCGCCGGCGCGCATCAGCGGCTTCAGCAGTCGGTCCGGATGATGGACACGATCGGCATAGCGCGCGACCTTGGCGCAGACCACACCAGCCGTATACGTATTGGACTTGGCGCCATGGACACGGCCGATGCGGTTGCCATCGAGCAGTTCGACCTCGAGCGCGCAGGTCGAAGGGCAATCATGCGGACAGGCGGAGTGGCCGATTCTGAGCTTGGCGTGCTGGTTCATGCGGCGTTTTTAGCGGGTTTCGCGGGCGGCGTGTAGGGCCAGATCTTACCCTCCCCTTGATGGGGAGGGTCGGCGCGCAGCGACGGGGTGGGGTGCGGCGCGGGGGGGGCGCCCCCCCCGCCCCCACCCACCCCCCCCCCGGCGGGGGGGGGGCGCGCCCCCGCGCGCGGGGCGCGCCCCCCCCCGCGGCGCGGACCCCCACCCCGCTCCGCTTCGCGGATCGACCCTCCCCACAACGGGGGAGGGTAATCACTCCACCGTGCCTTCCTCATACTCGGCCGACATGGTTAGCCACTTCTCCTCGTGACCGGCAAGCTGCTGTGCCAGCTGCGAGCGCTCCTTGGCGAGCCGGGTCGCGGTCGACGGATCCTTTTCGTACACCGCCGGATTGGCGAGTTCGTCCTCGATCAGGTCGATGCGCTTGCGGATGCGGTCCATCAGCGCTTCGGTGGCGCGTATTTCCTTGGCCAGCGGCTCAAAGGCGGCGCGGCGCGCGGCTGCATCGCGGCGGCGATCGGCCTTTGATGCCTTCTCGGCCTCGCGCTTGCCGCGTCGGTCGCCGGACACGCCGGTGACCAGCGTCTTGTAGTCCTCAAGGTCGCCGTCATACGGGTTGACCGCCCCGTCCTTGACCAGCCACAGCCGGTCGGCGGTCGCTTCCAGCAGATGGCGGTCATGCGAGATCAGGATGACGGCGCCGGGAAACTCGTTCAATGCACGGATCAGCGATTCGCGACTGTCGATGTCGAGATGGTTGGTCGGCTCGTCGAGGATGAACAGGTTCGGGCCTTCGAAGGCCGACAGGCCCATCAGCAGGCGCGCCTTCTCGCCGCCGGACAGGTCCTTGGCGGCGGTGTTCATCTTCTCGGTGGTGAGACCGAACTGGGCGACGCGGCCACGTGCCTTGGATTCCGGCGCCTCCGGCATCAGCCGGCGGACATGCTCATAGGCGTTTTCATCAGGCCTGAGATCGTCGAGCTGATGCTGCGCGAAGATAGCCACTTTCAGGCCCGGCGCCACCGTCATGGTGCCGCTCTCCTGCTTCAACCGGCCCGACAGAAGCTTGGCGAAGGTCGACTTGCCGTTGCCGTTGGCGCCGAGCAGCGCGATGCGGTCGTCGGCATCGATGCGCAGCGTCATCTTCTTCAGGATCGGCTGGCCCTCGGTGTAGCCGACATTGACGTTGTTCAAGGCAATGATCGGCGACGCCACCGTTTTCACCGGCTCCGGGAAAGAGAACGGCCTCACCGTGTCGTTCACGATCGCCGCGATCGGCTTCATCTTCTCCAGCGCCTTGATGCGCGACTGCGCCTGTCTCGCCTTCGAAGCCTTGGCGCGGAAGCGTTCGACGAAGGACTCCATGTGTTTGCGCGCGGCTTCCTGCTTGACACGGCCCTTCTCCTGCAACTCCTTCTGCTCGGTGTACTGGCGCTCGAACTGGTCGTAGCCGCCGCGCCAGAAGGTCAGCTTCTTCTGGTCGAGATGAACGATGGAATTGACGGCGCGGTTGAGCAGGTCGCGATCGTGCGAAATCAGAAGCACCGTGTGCGGGTATTTCGAAACATAGTTTTCCAGCCACAGCGTGCCTTCGAGATCGAGATAGTTGGTCGGCTCGTCAAGCAGCAGAAGGTCGGGCTCGGCAAACAGCACGGCGGCAAGCGCGACGCGCATGCGCCAGCCGCCGGAGAAGGACGAGGCCGGGCGGCGCTGCGCGGCGTCGTCGAAGCCAAGGCCGGCGAGGATGGTGGCCGCGCGGGATTCCGCCGAATGCGCATCGATATCCGCCAGCCGCATATGGATGTCGGCAATGCGGTGCGCGTCGGTGGCGGTCTTTTCCTCCTCGAGCAATGCGGTGCGCTCGAGGTCGGCCTTGAGCACGATTTCGATCAGCGGCTCCTCGGTGCCGGGCGCTTCCTGCGCCACCTGGCCGATGCGGGTGTTCTTGGGCAGGCTTATCGAGCCGGTCTCGGAGGGAAAGTCGCCGGTGATGGCCTTGAACAGCGTCGTCTTGCCGGTGCCGTTGCGGCCGACGAGGCCGGCCTTGGTGCCGGCCGGCAAGGTCAGCGAGGCATGATCGAGAAGCAAGCGTCCGGCCATGCGGAGCGAAAGATCGTTGATGATAAGCATGCCGGGGCTTTTGCACGGGAGGGCGGCGCTTCGCAAGGGCCTGGGCGCTGGCGGGGGCATAAGGCATGAAGACGGCGCGCCGTAAGCGCGCCCGGCCATTGAAAAACCAAACGGGCGTTTAAAAAGCGGGCGGGGTGAGGCGGTGGGGGATATAAAAAAATGAAGCGGCCCCCGCAAGTAAGCGTGTTGATGA
>NZ_JAMYSN010000050.1:0-19432 GCF_040321955.1 Mesorhizobium sp. M0217
GCGATTCCGCCGAAACTTTGCTCGACAGGGGCCTCGATGAGGCCAAGCAGGTCGCCGCCGACGCCTATGAGACCATCAAGCAGGAAGCTGGCCGGGAACATATGGAAGCAGACACGATGGCCGATCAGATCGGCGAGATCGTGAAGTCCACAGCAGACAAGACCGAGCATGCCTTGCGCGAACGAATTTCCGATACGTCTCAGCGCCAAACCTAGCTTGATGATCCTGGATCAACGATAGCCGGCCTCTCCAGAAAGCGTGATAATGGTCGCGCTGATCGCTGCGCGTGGAGCTCGATCATGCCCTTCAAAGCACGTGGAAGATGGGCGGACGGGGACTTGATTCCTGACCACCTTGCAACCTGTCAGATTTTCCGACTGGCCAGCAATCTTGTCAGCCAGTCAGGATCCATTTCGGGAACAGAGGACAAAAGCCGTTCGGTGTAAGCGGCATGCGGAGGTGTGAGAACCACGCTCTTCAATCCCTGCTCGACGACTTTGCCGCCGTGCATGACGACAATCTCGTCTGCTATCGCGCGCACCGTGGCAATGTCATGGGTAATGAAGATGTAGCTCATCCCGAGTTCACGCTGTAGGCGCATCAGAAGCTTGAGGATCTCCTCCTGCACAATTTGGTCGAGCGCGGATGTGATCTCGTCGCAGATGATAAGCTCCGGTTCGGCAGCCAATGCCCGCGCAATGCAGACGCGTTGTTTTTGGCCACCTGATAGCTCGCCAGGTAGACGTTCCAGAAAATCCTCGCTCATCTCGACCATGTGCATAAGTTCGCTTATCCGGCGATCTCTCTGCGCGCCTTTGAGGCCGAGGTAGAATTCGAGTGGCCGATCTAGGACTTCTTCGACCGTTTGGCGGGGATTAAGGGCGTTGTCGGGCATTTGATAAATCATCTGGACGCGACGCAGAACCTCCTTGGGCCGCGCCTTCAGGCTCTTGGAAAGGAGTTGGCCTGCGAAAGAAATCGAACCCGAACTTGGCGGCAAGAGTCCGGTAACGACTCGAGCGAGCGTCGATTTCCCAGAACCGGATTCGCCGACCACAGCGACTGTTCTTCCGCGCGGAACCTTGATGGAGACATCCTGGAGCACCTTGACCCCTCCGGCATAAGCCGCGGTGACGTTGTCTATCGTCAAGAGATAGTCATCGGCTGGAACTTCGGGCTTGGCGAGCTTGCGGACTGCCCAGAGCGTCCTCGTATATTCCTGGCTGGGCGAGGCCAGCATCTGGCGTGTGTCAGCCACCTCCACGGTAACTCCGTGTCGCAGAACCATGATGCGATCCGCCATTTGCGCCACCACCGCCAGATCATGCGTTACGTAGATTGCAGCAGTACTGAATTCCTCAACGATGTTGCGAATGGAGGCAAGGACTTCAACCTGCGTGGTCACATCGAGCGCCGTTGTTGGTTCGTCGAATATTATGAGGTCCGGTCGACAAGCCATTGCCATCGCTGTCATGGCCCGTTGCAACTGCCCGCCTGAGACCTGATGAGGATAGCGAAAGCCTATGCTCTCGGGTTCTGGGAGCTGAAGACGTCGATAAAGATCCACGGCGCTCCGGTTCGCCTCTTCCCGGCTGACGATTCCATGCGCCACCGCGGTTTCGACGGTTTGTTCCAAAAGTCGATGTGCCGGATTGAAGGAGGCCGCCGCGCTTTGCGCGACATAGGCAATGCGGGAGCCCCGGAGACGACGGCGCCCCTTTTCATTGACTGCCAGGAGATCAATCCCGTCGAACAGAACCGAGCCCTGTGTGATCCGGCAGCCCGGTTTGGCATAGCCCATTGCGGCAAGGCCAATGGTGGACTTGCCGGCGCCTGACTCGCCGATTAGGCCAAGAACCTCCCCCCGCTTCAGCGTAAGATCGATCCCGCGGACGATGGGATGCCACTGTTCGTCCGAGGATCCCTCCACATGCAGATTGCGGATTTGCAGTAGATCCTTTCCTTTTTCGCGTGAGCCTGGACCGCTACTTTTCATCCCGCAACCCGCTTGTTGCGTGCAGGAACCAGTCCACAACGAAGTTTACGGATACGGTAAGAAGAGCTATCGCGCCGGCCGGAAGCAGCGGCGTGACATCGCCGTAAGTGATCAGGGTTGCGTTCTCGCGCACCATTGATCCCCAATCGGCCGTCGGCGGCTGAATACCGACTCCGAGGAACGACAGCGCCGCGACTGTCAGGAACACGAAGCAGAATCGCAAGCCGAACTCGGCGACCAGTGGAGGCATAACATTGGGAAGAATTTCCTTGGCGATGATCCATCTCGGTCCCTCGCCGCGCAATCGCGCCACCTCGACATATTCCATTACGGCCACGTTAAGCCCAACGGCGCGAGAAAGCCGAAAGACACGGGTGGAATCGAGAAGCGCAATGATAACAATCAGGCTGGTGATCGACGAGCCGAAGATCGACAGAAGCACCAGCGCAAAGATCAGACTCGGGATCGACATCAGCACGTCCACCGCACGCGACAAGATCTGGTCGAGCCACCCCCTATACAATGCGGCAAGGAGGCCGAGCGACACGCCTACCGCGAAGGAGAGCAATGTAGTCGCGACCGCGATAGCGATGGTGTTGCGCGCACCGTAGATCAAGCGAGTGAGCATGTCGCGGCCGAGCTGGTCGGTTCCCAATTTGAATTCCTGGCTCCACGGCGCGAAGGCTTCGCTGAAGACCTGCGTCTCGCCATATGGGGCTATCCAGTGCGCGAAGACCGCAACAAGGACGTAGCCAACGATCACCACGATGCCGAACCATGCACTGAGCGGTGCCTTCTTCAGCGCTGTTTTCGCCCGGCTGGCACGCGAGCGCCTCAGCCTCTGAACCGCCGCGATAGATTGGGATCTGCTCATCGCGGGTGCAAGAGCCTGGGGTTGGTGGCAATGGAAATAATGTCGGCCAGCAGGTTGAGAAGGATATAGGTCGCGGCGAAAATGAGGGCACAGGCCTGGACAACCGGAACATCCCTGGATTTTACCGCATCAACCATCAGCTGGCCGATCCCGGGATAGACGTACACGACCTCGACCACGACCACTCCGACGATGAGATATGCCATATTGAAGGCTACCACAGTGACGATGGGAGCCCAGGCATTGGGCAGGGCATGCCTCAGCACGATCACCATCGGGGACATTCCCTTGAGGCGCGCCATATCGATGTAGGGGCTTGCCAGCATGTTGATGATGGCTGCTCGGGTCATGCGCATCATGTGGGCCACGATTACAAGCGTAAGGGTGATTGCCGGCAGCGCCACTTTCCAGAGGTGCTCCCGAAATGGCGTCTGATCGTTCACATTCGACAATGTCGGAAATTTGGGAAACGCATTGAGCGCCCAGTTCAGTGAGATACTGAGCCAATGGGGCAGGGATTGAGCGAAATCGGATCCGATGAACGTGTCGCGCGAGATCACAAGGTAGGCGAGCATATAGGCGACGAAAAACTCCGGGAACGAAATGGTTGTGAGCGTCACTGCATTCACCAGCCGGTCGAACCAGCCGTTGCGATACAGCGCGGCGAGAATGCCAAGCCCGAGCGCCAGCGGAACCGCTATCAGCGCGGTCACCGCTGCAAGGAACATCGTATTGTAGAGGCGCGGAGCGATGATCTCGGCCACGGTTCGCCGATATCCGGTGCGGCTCGCAAACGAAGAGCCGAAATCGCCATGGAGCATTTGCGCGACCCAAACGAAGTAGCGCTCGACAGGCGGACGATCGATGCCGATTTCCCGCTGAAAGGCGGCGACCGTTTCGGGCGTCGCCGACTGCCCGAGCGTGGCCTTGGCGAAGTCGCCCGGAAGCATCGCGATCGCAGAGAAGATGATGATGGACACGATGAACAACGTGACAAGGCCGAGGCCAAGTCGCTGCAGAACCGTTCTTGCGACGGGGTTCATGTGAGTGGCGTTTCCTTTGGGCGGCAAACCCTGCACTCGGAGCAGCCGACCGGAGCCTCACAACCATCGCGGCTCCGGCCCGCCATCTCATGCCGTGGCGATCCACCAGCGTTCGGCCATTTTCAGTCCATCGTTCTCCCAGTTGGGCGCCACTTCGCCATGTGCGAGCTTTTTGGATTGGGCGCTGACGAAATTGTTGAAGACCAACACGATGCTGCCGCCATCGTCGTGAGTTAGTTGCTGCATCTCGGCGTACATCGCCGCTCGCTTGGCCTCGTCCGTCTCGGCCCGCGCCTTAACAAGCAATTCGTTGAAATGGGGATTTTTCCAGAACGACTCATTCCAGCTGGAGTCGGCGGCGAAGGCTTGCGTGAACATCCAGTCGGCAGTGGCCCGACCGCTCCAATAGGAAGCGCACCAGGGTTTCTTGAGCCAGACATTGTCCCAATAAGCGTCCTCGGCCTCGCGCACGACATTGACGTCGATGCCGCACTGGGCTGCCGTCTCGCGAATAAGCGAAGCCGCATCCACCGCGCCTGCAAAAGCGGCATCGGCGACCGAGAGATCCACCTTCAGGTTCTCCATTCCGGCCTTTTTCAGATAGTGTTTGGCTTTTTCAGGATCAAAACTGTGTTGCGGCTGCGGATTCGTAGCGAATTTGATCGCTGGCGCGATCGGGTTGTCGTTGGCGACAGTGGCGTGGCCGAGAAAGATCTTGTCGACAATCTCCTGACGGTTGATCGCCGATTTCAAAGCCATTCGGACGTCTGGATTGTCGAACGGCGCCACCGTGACATTCATCGGCAAGGTATAATGGCCATAGCCGGTGACCTCGACGATCTCCACCTTGGGATTGCGTTTCAACATGCCGAGGGTCTTGAGGTCGGCGCGGCCGATATAGTCCACCTCCCCTGTCGATAGCGCGGCCATCCGAGCGGCGAGATCGGTGATTGCGATGAACTCCACCTCGTCGAGATAGGGTTTGCCGTTTTTGAAGTAGTTCGGATTGCGCTTGAGTTTTGCCGAAACTCCGGGCTGGAAATTCTCAAGCACGAAAGCACCGGTGCGAACGCCCGACCCCCAATCCGCTTTGCCGTCCTTGGCCGGCATGATGACAAGATGGTAGTCACTCATAATGTAGGGGAAGTCGGCGTTGCCGCTCGTGAGCGTGAAGACCACCGTTTCCGGGCCATCCGCCTTGATGCTTGCGACGGGCTCCAGCAGCGGCTTCGCCGCCGATTTGGTTTCCTCGCCCATATGATAGCGCAGCGAAGCCACGACGTCGTCCGCGGTCACATTCTTGCCGTTGTGGAAAGTTGCGCCCTTGCGAAGCTTGAAGGTCCAGGTTTTGGCCCCATCCGACGATTCAAAGCTCTCGGCCAGGTCCGGTTGGACGTTGCCTTTCGCGTCGACCTCGGTGAGGCTGTTGGACATCGAGCCCGAGAACGCGGTTTGTGTGAACGTATCGGGGTAGCCGGCCGGATCGATTGAATCCGTCGTCGCGCCGTGAGCCATGCCGAGCTTGGCGAAGCCGCCGTGCATCGGTTCGGCACGCGCCGTGGCGACGAAGAGCGTGTCGGCGGCGGCGACGGTCAGCCCCGCAGCCAGCCCAAGATGAATGAAGTCGCGGCGGGAGACTTTGCCGCCACCGATCAGGCTTTGCGCGATACCAAGCTTGTATTCAGATTCTGACATTTGACTCTCCCATTGCGGAGTTCTCCGCGTTATTTTCTTCAAGCACCTGCGAACAAATCTGCTAGTTGGTTTCGGCCATCTTTCTTCGAATTTTTCCATCCCAATCGGCTTTTGGGCCAATCAGGCCGTCACATAGATGCTGCCGGCTTCGACGGTGACTGGAAATGTGCGAGCGCGAATGGACGGATCGACCAAGGCTTCACCTGACTTGATGTCGAATTCCCAGCCATGCCAGGCGCATCGGACGATCTCGTTGTCGCGATGATAGATGAATTGCGCTTGTTCAACTGGCGCGGTTGTCCCGCATTGCGGTCCCTCGCAAAGTGGAGCGCCGCGGTGCGGACAGACATTCAGCAGCGCGTGGAATGAATTTCCGATGCGGAAAATCCCGACCGAAAGGCTGCGGATCTTGGCGATAAACGGAGATCCTGTTTCGATCTCGTCGACGCGGCAGATATATGTTTTCTCGGGCATCGTATGCTTCCTCAGGCGGCATTCGCGGCTTGCGCACGGGGGATGCGTTTGTAGACTTCCAGCGCGTTCAGTCCCATGATCTTGCTTTTCCACGCAGGAGGGATTTGCAGCGTGTTGGCATCGTCGTAATCCCAGTGCGGATAGTCCGACGCAAACATCAGCGTGTTTTCCCCGTCCATCGCTTCGAGCGTGGACCAGAGATGTTGGATGTTTGCAGGCTGCTC
Source organism: Mesorhizobium sp. M0217 (assembly GCF_040321955.1). Classification (NCBI taxonomy): domain Bacteria; kingdom Pseudomonadati; phylum Pseudomonadota; class Alphaproteobacteria; order Hyphomicrobiales; family Phyllobacteriaceae; genus Mesorhizobium; species Mesorhizobium sp. M0217. Next base: position 6,307 of record NZ_JAMYSN010000050.1, read on the forward strand.
CAGCGGCTGCGTGGAAAAGCGGATGTTGCGCCGGCAATATTCCGAGGGCAGCATCTTCAGCCATGGCGTCTCTTTGCGCAGCGCTTTGTAGTCGGCATCCAGGCGCCACAGGACCGACGGAACCCAGGCGACACCGCACTCGATGATCACGAAGTAGAGGTCCGGCCACTTCTCGAAGACGCCATGGGCGATCATGCTTGCCACGTGCGACATCGCGGACATGTGCAAAATGGCATGCGTTTCCCAGAAGAATGTCGTGGGCGCAGGCGCAATGGCAGTTGAATTCACGCCGCCATGCCCGCCCAGATGTATGGCGAACGGCAACCCTACTTCAGCGCAAGCTTCGTAGATCGGATGGTAGAACGGGTCTCCATACGGCTTGACGGACCCTTGGGAAGCGAGAACCTGGACCATACGCGGATAACTGCCCAGACGGCGTATCTCGGCGGCAGCGAGCTTCGGATCCTGTGGTGCGATGATGATCGAACCCATGAAACGATCGTCTTTCGGCAGCCATTGGTTGATCTGATAGTCATTGTAGGCGCTGACCAGGGCGCTGGCATAGTAAGGATTGGCGAGGGTCGACGCCTCGATCGGCTCATCGCCGGTGAGGATCGCCACGTCGACTTTGTACTTGTCGAGGTGCTTCTCTTTCATGATGAGATAATTGTCGGCTTCCGTCTTCGGACGGACGTCCTTGCGGGAGAAGTCCTGCGGATGAAACCAGGGGCGATGGCCATGCGGAAATGCGCCGACTGGACCTGTTTTCTCGCCCTCGGTGAACATGTCTTTCCACAAGCCGGAAAGGTATGGCGTCAACACGGTGGCGCTTGACCAGTAATTGTGACAGTCGCAATCAACTATGAACACTTTGTTCCGCTCCGTGGCCCGTCCCGGCGGTGCGCCGGCCGATGATCTGGTGCAGCTTCCCCCTTGAGTATTGTTTGATCAAGCTTATGGTAGGCAGGAACATGATCGAATTTTTCGATCGGGATTTCCATGCAGCTTGATCACATCGAAACCTTTCTCGACATCATCGAATCGAGAAATTTCAATCGCACCGCAGATCGGTTGGGCTTAACCCAATCGACAATCAGCACCCGCATCAAGAACCTGGAGAGCGCAATCGGATCTGAACTGTTCCAACGCGGACGCGCCGGGGCAGAGCCGACTGCCGCAGGGCGCCGGTTCGAAGCCTACGCAAGATCTCTGGTATCCACTTGGTCGCAGGCTCGCCACGATGTCCGGGCCTTCAACCGTTTCGAAGGCACCTTGCGCGTTGCCGCCCAAGTGGGCATGACCCGCTCAGTCCTGCCCGGGTGGGTCGAAACCCTGTGCCAAGCACTTCCGAAGTCCTCAATCCATGTCGAGTCGGATTATTCGAACCAGATGGTCAGCGACCTCAGCATGGGAAACCTGGATATCGCGGTGCTTTATGCCCCCCGCTACTTGCCTGAGATCGCATACGAGCACCTGATGGTCGAGGAATATTTAATGGTTTCGACTGCCGCCAGAAACCTGTCGGACGTCGATCCCGACACCTACATCCGCCCAGGCTACACCGTCGTGCTGGAGAAAACGCACGCAGAGATGCTGGCTCAATTGGCGATCTGCCGACTTTCGACCGGATCGGAAGCTCTGGCGGAGATCATGCTCCGGCGAACGGGCGGCACTTGCTACATGCGCAGCGATGATGCGCGCAGGTTTACCGGTGAGATTCCATCGTTCCTGGTCGAAGGAGCGCCGACCTTGCACCAGCCAGTCCATACGGCGATACTGGCACGCCGCAAACACGAACCGATCATTCGCAAAGGCATCCGTGCTCTCCATCTCGCTGTTATGTCGCTGGAGGTTTAATCGATATTCCCGATCATAACGCTGGGATAATATTGCTGTTCAGCGGGGTAAGAACTGGCATGTTCGCTCGACCTAACGCCGAGCCGCACGATGAATGCATACGCCTCCATCCAAGCCTCAGATGTCGTGCCCACCATGCGTCAGCGGCGATGGGCACAAAAGACGCGAGATATAGTGCTCTGCCGTCGCGTGATAGACGAGACGCACGATGTGAAAACATTTGTTCTCACATCTGCCGCTGGTCGGATGTTCTGCTTCAGCGCGGGCCAGTATGTTCTCGTGCACCTCAGGATCAACGGCGCCACAATAACGCGCGCCTACTCGGTATCGTCACCGCCGACGCGACCGCTTGATCTTCAGATCACCGTGAAGCGAACGCAGGGCGGGCTCACTTCCAACTGGATCCATGACCATTTGACGCCGGGCAGCGAGATCGAGATCGAAGGGCCGCTCGGTTCGTTCAATCTGGATAAATTGCCGTCGGAGAAACCTGTTTTCCTTTCGGGCGGGAGCGGCGTGACTCCGACCATGTCAATGCTGCGTGCGCTTACAGACCGCGCAGACGACAGGGAGATCCGCTTCATTCACAGCGCGAAAACCCCAGGCGACATCATCTTCCGAGCGGAACTGGAAGCACTTGCCGCTCGCTTTCCCAATGTTCAAGTGACTTTGGTTTGCGGCCAGGGAGGTCCCGCTTGGACGGGTTCAACCGGCCGAATTGATGGTCGGATGCTGCTGAGCCTGGTTCCCGATCTTCACAAGCGCACTGTTTTTGCCTGTGGGCCCGAAGGGTACATGAAGACGGCACGCGCCTGCCTTGATGCAATAGGCTTCCCGCCGGCGCAGTATCACGAGGAGAGTTTCGGAGGCAGCAATGGTTCTCGGTCGGAATTGGGCTTGGCGATTTCGTCTTCGGTCCGTTTTGTCCGCTCGGGTGTGGAGCATCGCTGCGCGCCCGGAGAGACCCTGCTGGACGCGGCGCGGAACTGTGGCATCTACATCCCAACCGCCTGCCAGCAGGGCGTTTGCGGAACGTGCCGAATAGCCAAACTATCCGGCGAGGTTACCATGGACGATTTAGGCGGACTGAATGCTAAAGAGAAATCTGCCGGCTATGTCCTGGCATGTTGCAGCCGCCCGCGAGGGACGGTTTTGCTCGACGCTTAGCTCGGCGTTGTTGACTGTTGGAACATTCCGTCGGCGCACGCATCGGCGTCAGGGTCTAACCCAACGGCTCGACGCTCGAAGCTGTCAGTCCGTTATCGGCCCCCAAATGAGACGTTGGAAGCATTGAGGGCAGGGGACAGTTCGTGGCGCAAACGAGATAGCAGCTCCGAGTAGTCATCGCTGTTCGCGAAACGGTCGATTTCTGGACATCGCAATGTCGGGTATGGACTAACGCGCTATCTCGGCTCGAGGACCAATTCAGGTACGCGCCTGACATTAGGTATTGAGCATAGATCCGTGCGTCCCGGAAAGCGGACGCGGCACGATCCGGGTTAGGCGAGTAAGATACGCTCGATGACGGCGGCGCGCGCGGAACCGTCGCAACCAAGGATGAAGCTGTTGCTGGAGCCGAGCGGGCATTCACGCGGCCATTGCCGGAGCAGATCGGCGCTAGGACGGCCCAGCAGACCTTGTCGCGGGGGGACACTTTGCCGCTGGCGGGCCGCTGGGCTCGACCGGTGAGACTCAGCGCCGTCCGGCAAACAATATGCGCAGGACTGCCAATGCCAACAAATCGTACAAACGGAGGAAGGAAGCGATCTAACCAGCTATCGCCATTTCCGATGCGAACGCCTAAGCCTTTTATGAGACCTAAGCGCAGCTTGCAGGCCGCAGCATGGTCCCAATTTGGGACGAATAGTTTGGCACCCATATTGCACCCACATCTTTCGCCGGCTGATCCCCGGTCGTGATCGCGTACTCTGATCAGGTGTAAGGCTCGCCGGGCTCGAGGTAGTTGGGGTCTTCGCCCGGCGAGTTGTCTACCAATGCGCAGTCACAGCCACACGGTGACGCCATACTCCGAAATGCCGCAAGCATTCCGCGGTTGTGCATCGCCGGACCAAGGTCCGATCGGTATGGGACTTCAGTCGCGCAAAAGGCCGATACGGTCTGCGACTCCGAATTTTTTGCTAGATTTCAGAGGGTTACAAAGCGCTTCGCAGTCGTCAGTCGCTCATTGCAACAAGCATTTATCTAAAGTTCATTCAGTCGAATTAGGAAACTTTTATAAGCCGCTCTATAACGAATCGGCGAGGTGGCTATTCGCCTGAGGAGGTACCATGACATCCCGAAAAACCCTTTTGGCAGCGCTTGCCGCGCTTGCGCTAGTGACCGCTCCTGCTTTCGCTGGCGCGGGTGGAAACGGTGGTGGTCACGGCAATGGCGGTGGTCACGGCAATGGCGGTGGTCACGGTAATGGCGGTGGTCAGGGCAACGGTGGCGGCAAGTCCGGCAACAGCGCTTCGCACGGCAAGTCGGCATCGGCTCACGCCGGAAAGAAGGCCTCGGGCGAAGACCAGGTCGCCGTCGACGACATTGAGGTCGCCGCGACGCCTAAGGACAAGAACATTCACGCCAAGCTTGGCCGGCTGAACTCGCTGCAGCGCAACATCAACGCATATATGAACTCCAAGAGCAAGAAATTCGCCGGCATTCAGGCTTATGTGACAGCGTCGGCGGCCGCCAAGGGCGCCCAAGCCGCGGTGGATGCCGCCCAAGCCGAAGTCGACGCGTTGAACGCCAAATTGAACGACCCGAATACTCCGGCCGACCAAGTCCCGACCCAGGAGCAGATCGATGCAGCGCAGGCGGCGCTCGATGCCGCCAATATAGCGGCGGCCGATGCTGCTGCCGCCGTCCCATCGCTGGATGACGCGCTCGCCGATATGGCCAACAAGCCGGTCGACGCCAAGGTCACCGAATGGGCCAACGGCGTGCTTGCCGAGAAGATCGACGAGATGGCTGCCAAGCAGACTCCCGGGGCAACGCCGTAAGGCGGTCACAGCCGAGCGATCCTAGCCGAACGTCCAAGCCGCCGGGTCACACCCCCGGCGGCAGGGCGACGACGAGCTTGCCACCTTATTCTCCTCTTTGAGGGCGACCCTAAACAAGCGGAGTCGCTACCGACGCGGAGGAACAAAAGTGCCGAAATACCGTGTTGAGGAGATCGCAGCCGATGCCGTGACGGCCACCCACACCGTCAACGCGAAAACTCCGATCAGGGCGGCGCGCGAAGCGGCGGAAGGCGACGTCATTCTACGCCCGGCCACATCTTCGAATACAGCTCAGCCTGTAGGGCGGTCCATACCCGGCTGGCCGCGGCTCACGCTGGTTTCTTGAAACGCACCATGCCGTCGACCTCGATGAGTTCGACTATTGACCCGGACCAGGGTTCTCTCGGTCTGGTTTTGAGCGAGGGGGGAAGCAATACGATTTCCTGGACGTGCCGCTTCAGGCGTTTGTCGCGTTCAAATCTGCCTTCACCAAGGGCCGCTATTCAACAATCACATCCGCAACCAACTATGCATTCCGGCTTGCCCAAGAAAAGGCTGCAGGCTCCTTGGACGATTAAGGGAGGTGCTTTCAGAAAAAGGGCCCGCGCTGATCGAAGGGCGCGGGCCGGTCCGTTGCCGCCGGTCGGCAGCGGGAGGCATCCATTCCGGCCGGTGCAAACCGGCCCCTCCCGCCACAATTAGCAACCTTCGGCAGTCGTTTTCATCTGTCCAGGGGCTGCGGACTTGGCACTGGTGTCATCCTGTTGACCAGGAGCGGCCTGCTTGGCACTGCCACTCTGCTGGCCCGGCGCACAGTCCTTCGCTGAGTTCGAATTGATCGACTTCGTTGTGGTCGAATCCGTGTTGTTATCTGTCGTCGGCATCGTTGTGGTAGTGGAGGAGCCACTCGACGTCGTCCCTGTTGTCCCTGTCGTCCCCGCCAACGCAAGCCCGCTGGAAAGAGCCATCATGGCAGTGGCAAAAAGAAGCCGTTTCATTCTTCATCTCCTAATGGCAAGTAATGTCCCTTCCATTCGATAACGGGGGATGCGAAGGATCGGTTCCAACGCGACCTTGTCTTGACCGGCAGCTTTGGGGCGGCCGTTAGCGGACTGGCAGCCTTCACGCGGCGGATCTTCGGTAGCTGACATTCCGGCTAGCGCGGACATCGCCTTCCCATGGGCAGAAATTAGTCTCCTGGGGCCCGCCCACGTTTCTCTCAAGCCTCCGATTTCATGGCCGACAGGTTATCACGATGTGTCTGAAGGTGCAGAAGCTGATCGTGCCCCTTGGTTGTGCAGCCCTTCAGCCGTGGGCCAACCTCCCAACACCCTTGAAAAGGACTTGAAGTCGTCCCGCACCGGAGCGAACGTCTTCGCATGATCGGGATAACACGGCGGTCACGAGACACCTGACGAGTTGAAGGAATGGGAGCGACGCTCCCTGGAAGGCGACTTCTCGCAAATGCCGCGTCCCTTCCGTTGGCGTCAGTCAGCGCGCTTTGCGCATTTCATGAATGGCTATAAGGAGGCGGGCGGTTTGATCAATTCGCTCGTCTGCACCGCAGAATTGCCAGAGATGTCCTGGACGGCCGTTCGCCGTGGTACGGAAGCGCGCGGGACTTTATGGCTCTGGCTGAGGGCGTCCTTGACGGCCTGTGCGAAGACAACGCGAGGATGGAGGGCATCAATACAGCACCCGCGTTCCGCGACGCCTTCATGTCCAAACGCTGCCTGATCCCTGCCGACGGCATCTCGCCGTGAGGAAGAAATGACGCTGAGGACGCCAACTGTCGTCGGGTCCGCTGGCCGCGCTTATGGGTCACGCCGCAGGCGTTGCAATCCCTTCTAAAGCGATGATCCTGGTGTTAGCGGAACGTTTGCGGATCTCGATCAGCCGGGCGTATTCCGGCGAATTATACCAGCCCATCAATGACGCCATGTCGGGGAATTCGACAATGACCAGTCGGTGTGGATCCCAATCACCTTCCAAAACCTTGGTGGCGCCACCGCGGCCCAGGTACCGCCCACCGTACCGCTCTTCGGTAGCGGGAACGTCCCGCCGATATTCCTCGAACAAAGCAGCGTCTTTTACGTCTACATCCGCTATCAGATAGGCAGCCATCTGTGTTTCCTCCTTAGACCTAGCTCGCCCTCCTCGGCTTCGGCGTCGTCGGTCCGCACCCTAACGACGATCTCCGTGGCGACATCCAGCGCCAGCGCGCTTTTCGATGATTGTTGGCGCTGCCACGGCTTTCCTTCTTTCGCATGGTTCGCAAAGATTAGCATGATCGCATGCTCTCGTGTCTGGCGGTCTCCCTCAAAGCGTCATCGAGCGCCCTTCAGATGAGACACCGCCGTCTCGACAGGTAGGCTCGGCAGGGTTCGGTATTTCTTCGGTTCTTTTCAACCAAAGCTTGTCGAAAAGCGCGAGTGAAAATAGGAAATATGCAACCTGAAAGATGATAAAAATCAGCAAGGTCCATGCAAGGGACTTCCAGAACGAATCGGTTGCTAGGTAAATCTAGGTCGCTACCACGGTCGACGTGGCAAACATCCCAATCAGCAATCCCGGAAAAAACATCATGTTCAATGCCGCCCCATAGCTGGACCGACCGGTCTCACGTCTACTCCCCAGAAGAACGTAAGATTTCACTAAATTAGTAATTGCGCAAGCACCAATGGCCAGAACCAAACCTTCCGAACAGCTTTCCCGGGCTGAAATCGAGCGCTTCCTGGCGGCAGCCGAAGCGCTGCACAAGAGCATATTCGGGTCGCTGTGCGTACCACAGCGAGCATGCCAAGCTCTGTGAGGTCCATCGACCCCTTTTGAAGGCGATCGAGAACATCACCGGCCACAAGGCGCAGTTCATCCAAAGGAACGGGACAGGGCCGTCTCAGCCGCGCGGGAGCCGTCTGGCTAGCCGCCGGTCAAGTCCTATAAGCTCGGATGCGAAGCTTCGCTTCTCTTCCCGCAGGGTATTGCGATGCATTTTAAGCGCTTGAGTTTGCCGACGGTCTTCTCGAAGCGTACACTTTGATACCTGGGGTGGCGAAGCCCGCCAGCCGAACGGTTGCCCTCCGCTCGCAGCCAACCGGCTCCGTGGCTCGGTGAATGGCTAGCACTGTCGCAGCAGTCCTCCGAACGCAGCCCGCCATGGCGGTGGCCGGCTTAGCAGTCTGATGCCCCCTCGCGGGCGAGATTGTCCACGTCGAGCGGATTGCTGACCAGTTTCAGCGCGCCGTCCGGGTTGCGCGGCCATTCCGCTTCCGGGCGATCCCAATAGAGTTCTACCCGTTGCCGGGGATCGCGCACATAGATCGCCTCCGAGCCGCCATGGTCATTCGCGCCGGTGAGCGTCACCCCTGCTGCTCGCAGGCGGCGCAGCGCAGCCGCCAACGCCGCCCGTGTCGGATAGAGAAAGGCGACATGGTGTAGGCCCGTCGTGCCAATCGGGGGCGCGGCGCCGCCGCGGCTTTTCCAGTTAGTGAGCGCCAGATGATGGTGATATCCGCCCGCCGCGAGAAAGGCAGCCTCCTCGCTTAGCGACATGGTGACGCCGAACCCGAGGGCACCGCAATAAAAGGCTAGCGATCGCTCGATGTCGGCCACGTTGAGATGGACGTGACCGACCCGAACGCGCGGGTTGATGGCATATTTTTCGACGACGCTGGCGGCGTCATTGGGATTGATCGATTGATCGTTCATGGCCTCCGCTCCCCTGCTGGCGATTTCCACAAGCGAAATCATCGCGCAAATGCATTGCCCGGAAAATATGAGATGACTGGAATGAGCATCCCGTTTTCTGCATAATCCGGGAATGCGCATCGACGAGATATGTTCGGCTGACGGCGTCAGTGGATATCGCGCAGACGCTTCTACCGCCTGTTATTGCAGCGTTCCGTAAGGCTTATCCGGCGGTTGCCTTTGATCTCGTCGTCACCGACCGCGTTGCCGATCTCGTCGCCGACGGCATCGACCTCGCCGTGCGCGTCGGCCCGTTGCGCGATTCCAGCCTGATCTCACGCGCTTTCGTGACGGGTCCTTCAGGACTGTTTGCTTCCCAGGCCTACCTCGACCGCCGGGGCACGTCTCACTGGAGCAACTCGAACATCACGATCTCATCGCCCTCAGCAAGGCATGGGCGCGACCGCTGCCGATGCTGGCGGGCGACCGGAAGATCGGTGTTGACCTGACAGGGGGCCTCGCCTGCGATGATCTGCTAACGGTGAGGGCGCTCGTGGCGATGGGATTGGGCATCAGCTTTCTTCCAGGCTATCTCGCCCACGGTAGGGGCAAAAGGGCATAGGCGATAAGATAGGTATTGCCCTGCGGAATCCGGTGGGATTCTAACTGGGATGACACATGAATTGCTTGCAGACGACGGTTGGGCCGAGACGATTGAGCTTCTCGGCGGCGAAGATTTGCTTACGCGGAGCGCCCGCGAGACGAAGGCGTTCCTGCGTCCGCAGGGCGTTCAATCGGCGCCCGATTGTTGCGCCTGACGCGCGGCGGCTTCTCGACCAAAATCCATCTGAAGACACCTAACGCGTTCATTTGGACAGCGACGCATTACTTGGCCCGCCGGCTCACGCTGGCGGGCTTTTTTGCGTCAGTCGGGAACAACCTCGCTCTGAGGCTGTTCGGTCACACCCGGCTCGTTCTTCAGCGATTCCTGCCGGTGACCAAGATGTCCTCTCCACTCGTCATGGTCGGCCCGCGCAGCCTCGGAAGCAGGCGCGGGCCTCATTCGCCGTCATTGCTGTGTTCTCGGTGCGCAACCGCTTCTTTGAATGCGCGTGCTGCTGCATCGCAAGCGACACGTGAGGAGCCGTTCACGGACAGGATGATTTCGGCTGCCTTCACGGTCAAACCGTGTTTTTCGGCGAACTCTGCGGCTGTGTATGCGAGTTTTGTTTTTTCGCTACTCCGCATTTCTGACTCCATAGATCTCTTGCGCCTCGTGCAAGCTCTGTCGGGCCTGTTGCAGTGATCGATGCAAGTTCGCCAGCAATTCGTCGGCGTCGGCCGTCGGACTGCCTTCGTGATCCAGTAAGCCGACGATAATATCCTGCTTGGAAACGATGCTCTCGTTGTGAACGAGTTGGCCCATAAAATACATGAGCCGGCTCTGTGCCGGTGTGGGCATGGGCCTTCTCCCTGGTCGGGCGAAAGCCTGATGATCGCTCCCAAGCGCCTCGTGCCTGTTTGTTTTTGATTTTTCGAGGCGACCGCAGCAGTGTGCGCTCGTTAGCAGGCCATGGCAACCGGCCAGGCAATTGCAGCATCCACGCTGCGCACGCCCGCCCTGACCGCGCGTGCCGGCCCCTGGCGTCGCTCGGCCGCTACTTCAGTGTTTCCGGTTGACAATCGTGGTCGGCGCACCGCATTTTCGCATTGAGGGACAAACGTGGGGAACCCTGCATGAAGAAGCCTTATCAGAAGCCGGAACTAGAGAAGCGCGAGAAGCTCTCGGCCGTAACGGCTGTGTGCACGCCATCAACCTGCACCGATGAGTGAGAACCTTTAGGCCCAAGGCGCTTTGCCGAAATTCGCTAGAGAGGGACTTCAGTGAAGAAAGAATACAGCAAGCCAGTACTGACCAAACGTGGGCGTCTCAGCGCAGTGACGGCGCAATTGGCACCCAGTGTTGAACCCAGAGGAGCCTAGGCAAACCCCTGCAACAAAGCCAGTTGGCTTCGGCGGCGGGCTTTTCCGCTTCCAGGCGCCGAAACTTGTCTTCGCGTGCCTGTCACAACGAGCCATGCGGTTTCCGTGCTCGGTCTCCGCACTTCAGGGTCGCTGAACCCTGCCTCTCGCAAGGCAGCAATGACCTCATCCGGCTCGCGAGGTGTAAAAATATCGGCCGGCATGTTCATCCGGTCCATATGTGCCTTCGGGAGGAAGCCAAGCACGACGCGACCGCCTGGTTTGAGGACGCGATGGAGCTCTGCGGATCCAGCTCTAAGGCTTTGCCAGAAGTACACTGTGTGGACGCTGAGAGCCTTGTCGAATGTGCTATCCGGCAAGGGCAAGTCCTCGACTAGCCCGGTTCGGAACTCGGCTCGTCCGACGCGCACTGCATCGGCGAACCGGTGGGAGGCAGCGTTCACGACATCCTGCGAGCGGTCAACACCGCAAACGAATGCTGCCTCACGGATAAGTTGCGGCAGTAAAACTGCGCCGCCGAAACCGACCTCCACGGCACGATCTACCGGGACCAGGTGCACTTGATCGAGAGCGTAGCCGTTGAGCCGGGCATTGCCCCGGTTCATTCCGGCCCGGACCAGCCAGCCGCCGGTTCGGTCGGCCAGGACAGTGGTTTCGCTATAAATCGTGGCGCCATCCGATCCCACCCATATTCGGGTCATCTAGCCACCATGCGCCTAGAAGCGGCCGCCCCGCAAACGCTGCTTCGATAGCGATGACCAGTTGGGTTGTGCTGCGCTCTTAGGCGTCGCATTCCAGCGGCTGGTGGTCCGGTTGCTCGTGCCACATCACCTGGCGGAAGTCGCGACGGTCTACCTTTTGCGCGCAAATGGGGCGCGCATAGAAATGCTCTTCCCAGTCAGGTCATGTGGCTTGCCGGGGATGGGCGGTCCGAGGTTGGCTATTCTGGCCGTGCCCGACCGAACCCGTCGTAGCGGCAAAACTTCTGCAAGGCGTGCCCGTTGTCCGATCGCCCGCTCGCATTTTTTGTACCATATATTCGCGGCTTCCATTAGCATCCCCTCATGGCAACTCTGCGGTACGGCGTAAGGCGGGAACCGGATGGGACGTGGACGGTGTTCGACGTGTTCACCGGGCTGCCGGCTATTGTAGCGGGCCACCCATCTGTCGACCTTCCCGACATGGAGTATGCCGAAGAGCTGGCGGCCATCCTGAATGCCAACGACCTGAAGCAGAGGCTATCTCAAGGGAGGTTCCCCGGAGGGTTCGCCTGACTGAAGTGGCATTAGCCCCCGTTGTATGCCCATCCAGGATGGTTCGTCCGATCCGAGCAAGCATTTGTTATTGATCTACCGACTACGACGGTCTTAAATCGACTTGCCATTGCGTTTCGTAGGGAGGATGTGATGAGCAACGTGGTGTCAATTCGCAAGGCCACGCCTCGCGTGGAAGTGGTCGGAGCCAGTGGCGAATGGGTCGTCCGCATCATAGAGACCGACCAGGAAATTACACGCTCATTCGGCCTGGAATCGTTTGCGCTGTCCTTCGCTGAAGGCCAGCGGATACGGCTACATCTCGACAAGGTTGTGCGGCTTCAGGACCCTCCTGCGGCTAGGTAACCTCAGTACCTGGACGGTGTTGGACGATTCCATGGCTGGTGAGATGCTTGCGGTGTGACGTCTCTCGTCCGCCGGACGCAAGGGCGGCGGGCACCTTTTGAATTGACAAGGCGCGGGCTGATTGACAACCTTTGGCTGTAAATGCGCTTTGCCTCAAATTTCCACTGGAGGGACTGCATGAAGAAAGAATACAGCAAGCCAGTACTGACCAAACGTGGGCGTCTGAGCGCAGTGACTGCGCAATTGGCACCCAGTGTTGAACCGCGATCCACATCCTAAGCAAACCACGGCCCTGCAACAAAAGCCCGCTGGCTTCGGTCGGCGGGTTTTGTTCTGACGCGTGGTAGGAACCGGCGATGAGGCTGTTCCTCGTCGCACTCGTTGTTTTGTCTTTGATGGCCGTCGGCTTCTGGCTGGCGGCCCAGTTGTTCCTGCCTCACTGATCGAGCTCCAGCGGCTCATGATCTGGTTGCTCGTGCCACATGACCTGGCGGAAGTCGCGCTTGTCGACCTGCTGGCCGCAGATCGGGCATGGGTGAAATCGATCGTGCCCGTCCTGCGGTTGGTGTGGCTTGCCGGGCTTAGGCGGTCCAAGGTCGGCTATTCTGGTCATGCTCGAACGAACACGATTTCGCGGCAAAAGTTCCTTCAGTTGCTCTTCTCAGTTGGTGAAAGACATCGCACCAAAAGCGATAGTCATCTGGTCGACCGTCGAAATGAGCCTCCAAAGCGCACTGCGCCACGGCGGTCGCCGCTTCCAACCCGTAGAGATCGACCGCAGATTGAGCGGCCTGATCTCGGTACATGCGAGGCGAGGAGGAATTGCAGCGCACCTATTTCGTCTGGCAGGTCGGACTTCATCGAATCGGAATGGGTTTTTTACACATTCGTTTATCTATTCGTGGTTTCTAATACATATGGCATCCAACGCGTTCACCCGGATTTGGTTTGCTTTGAGCCGCCTAAGGCGCGCCACGA
>NZ_JAMYSN010000051.1:0-17256 GCF_040321955.1 Mesorhizobium sp. M0217
TCTCTCGCCAAACCATCGCCGGTCCTCCCGGCGAAGGAGAAAACTGTCACCCATGCTATCGGTCCATTCTGTTACCTATCTATCCGGTTCGGACAACCCTTACCCTCTCCCCGTATAGTGACGGGGAGAGGGGGTAGCGAACGGCGGCTCAGCGACGACCTCCGTCACCCCAAAAACGGCTTAGCCTTCATGGTCTCCGGCACCGGCACACCCAGCCGCTTCAGCACCGTCGGCGCCAGTTGCAGTTGATCAAGCAGCGTGTCCGGATCCGGCCCTTTGCCGGCTCCGAAATAATACAGCGCGAAATCCTGCATTTCATCGTCACGGCCGCCATGATGGCCGCGGTCTGTCTGGCCGTGGTCGGCGGTTACGATCACCTCGTAACCGGCCTGCCGCCAGCCCGGCAGGAAGGCTGCCAGCATGCCGTCCATCGCATAGCAGGCATGGTCCATTTCGTGGCAGTCATGGCCGAAGCGATGGCCCATCGAATCCAGAGTGCAGGTGTGCAGGATACCGTAGTCGATGGCATGGCGTCGGGTCAGCATGGTCAGCGTCGCAAACAGGTCGACATCGCTCGGCGTCATCTGGTTGCGGGCATTGTAGCCGGTCATGGTGTGGAAGCGGCCATGCGCGATCGGTCCGTTGGGCTCGTCATACTCCATGTCCTCGACCAGATCGAACGGATAGGAACGAAAGAATTCCGACCAGTAGGAATGCGTCACCGCGCCGGTCTTGCCGCCGGCCTTGCTGACCTCGGAGAAAATATCCGGCTTGTTGACGAGAAAACGGTTCTCGTTGGATAGGATGCCGTGCTCCTGCGGCGAAACGCCGGTGTGGATCGAGGCATAGCAGCAGGCCGAGGTCGACGGCAGCACCGAGCGCATCTTCCACACCTGCGCCTCGCCCGATTGCACCCAGCCTTCGAGATTGCCCATCAGCCGGCGCCAGTTCCGGTAGGGCACGCCATCGAAAATGATGAGCAGCAGTTTGGTCTTGAGCGCCATGGGCGGCTCCGGAAAGCTTTTGCCGTTGAAGGAAGTTTTCGCGACAAAGGCCGCGAATTCCCTACTAATTCCCCGCGCTCGCCATGCGCCGTCCCTTGATCGCCTTTTCCAGCCAGCCGATCTCCATCTCGGGAACGGACGACAGCAGCAGGTCGGTATAGGCGTCGAAGGGCGGCGTCAGCACCTTGCTCTTGGCGCCGTAGCGCACCACCTCGCCGCGGTACATCACCGCGATCGAATCGGCGATCGACTTCACCGTCGCCAGATCGTGGGTGATGAAGAGGTAGGCGACCTTCTCGTGCTGCTGCAGGTTGAGCAGCAGCTTGAGAATGCCGTTGGCCACCAGCGGGTCGAGCGCCGATGTCACCTCGTCGCAGATGATCAGCTTGGGCTTGGCAGCGAGCGAGCGGGCGATACAGACGCGCTGTTTCTGGCCGCCGGAGAGTTCGGCCGGATAACGATCGAGAAAGCCCTTGCCCATCTCGATCTCGTCGAGCAGTTCGGCGACGCGCTTGTCGCGCTCGCGACCGCGTATGCCGAAGTAGAATTCCAGCGGCCGGCCGATGATGGTGCCGACGGTCTGGCGCGGGTTCATCGCCACGTCGGCCATCTGGTAGATCATCTGCAATTGCCGCAGATCCTCCTTCGGCCGGTCGGCAAGCCTGTTGGCGAGCGGCCTGCCGTCGAAGGTGACGGTGCCTTCTTCCGGCGGCAACAGCCCGGTGATGGCGCGCGCCAGCGTCGACTTGCCGGAGCCGGATTCACCGACGACAGCCAGCGTCTGTCCCGGAAAGATGTCGACCGAGACGTTCTTCAGCACCTTGACGTGGCTGCCGCCGTAAGCGGCGGTGACGTTCTTGACCGACAGGAACGGCGCGGCGCCGGGCTTCTGCTCGGCATGCTCGATCTCATGCACCGAGACCAGCGCATTGGTGTATTCCTGGCGCGGCTCCTTGATGATCTGGCGAGTGCCGCCCCATTCGACCAGCCTGCCATGGCGCAGCACCATGATCTCGTCCGAGACCTGGGCGACGACGGCAAGATCGTGGGTAATGTAGAGCGCCGCGACATGGGTGTCGCGGATGGCGTCCTTGATCGCCGCCAGCACGTCGATCTGCGTCGTCACGTCGAGCGCCGTGGTCGGCTCGTCGAAGACGATCAGGTCGGGTTCCGAACACAGCGCCATAGCCGTCATCACCCGCTGCAACTGACCGCCGGAGACCTGGTGCGGGAACCGTTCGCCGATGATTTCGGGGTTTGGCAGGCTGAGCTTCTTGAACAACGCCACGGCACGTTTCTCGGCCTCGGCGCGTGTCGCCGTGCCGTGCAGCAGCGTTGCTTCCACCACCTGGTCCATCAGCTTGTGCGCCGGATTGAAGGCCGCGGCCGCCGACTGCGCGACATAGCAGACCTCGCGGCCGCGCAATTTGCGGAAACCTTCCTTGCCGCCCTTGAGGATATCGCGGCCGTTGAGCAGCACCTCTCCGCCGGTGATGCGCACGCCGCCACGGCCATAGCCCATCGACGACAGGCCGATGGTCGACTTGCCGGCGCCGGACTCGCCGATCAGGCCGAGCACCTTGCCCTTTTCCAGCGTCAGCGAGACATCGTGGACCAAAACGATGTTCTTCGGCGCCTCGCCGGGCGGAAACACTGTCGCTTCGATGCGCAGATTGCGGATATCGAGCAGCAGGCCGGGCTTTGCTTTTGTGTCAGCCATCACCCGCGTCCTCCCTTCAGGCTTGTCGTGCGGTTGAGCACCCAGTCGGCGACCAGATTGACCGAAATCGCCAGTGCTGCGATCGCCGCGGCGGGAATGAGTGCCGCCCCGATACCGAAGACGATGCCGTCCTTGTTCTCCTTGACCATGCCGCCCCAGTCGGCATCCGGCGGTTGCACGCCAAGCCCGAGAAAGGAGAGCGTCGACAAGAACAGCACCGCGTAGATGAAGCGCAGGCCAAGTTCCGAGACCAGCGGCGAAAGCGCGTTGGGCAGGATCTCGCGGAAGATGATCCAGCCGCTGCCTTCGCCCCGCAGCTTGGCGGCCTCGACATAGTCCATGACGTTGATGTCGACGGCCACCGCGCGCGACAGCCGGTAGACGCGGGTCGAGTCGAGGACGCCCATCACCAGGATCAGCGTCACCAGATTGGTCGGCAGCACCGAAAGCACGACGAGCGCCATGATCAGGGTCGGGATCGACATCAGCAGATCGACAAGGCGCGACAGAAGCGTGTCGAACCAGCCGCCGAACACCGCCGCCGAAAAGCCGAGGATGGCGCCGAGCGAGAATGACAGCGCGGTGGCCAGCACCGCGATGAACAGCGTGATGCGAGCGCCGTAGATCATGCGCGACAGAAGATCGCGACCGAGATTGTCGGTGCCCAGCAAATGTGCCGCCGTCATCGGTTCCCAGACATCGCCGACGATTTCGGCATTGCCGTACGGTGCGATCAACGGTGCGAAAACTGCCGCCAACACGAACATAGCCGTCAGCACGATGCCGATCAGCGCAGGGATGGGGATGCGTTTGATGTCGAGCATGCCCGCCGCCTATTTCGGATGTCTGAGGCGCGGATTGGCGACGATCGCCCCGATGTCCGCAATGATGTTCAGGCTGATATAGACGGCGGCGAAGACCAGGCCGACCGCCTGCACCACCGGCACGTCGCGCTTGGTGACGTGGTCGACCAGATATTGTCCCATGCCGGGATAGACGAAGATCACCTCGACCACGACGACGCCGACGATGAGGTAGGCGAGGTTGAGCATGACCACGTTGATGATCGGCGCTATGGCATTGGGGAAAGCATGCTTGCGGATGACGTTGAAGGCCGACAGGCCTTTCAGTTCCGCCGTCTCGACATAGGCCGACTGCATGACGTTGAGGATGGCCGCGCGGGTCATGCGCATCATATGCGCCAGCACAACCAGCGTCAGCGCGGTGGCCGGCAGCGCGATCGCCTGCATGCGCTCACCGAACGGCATGCCGTCATAGACCGTGGAAATGGCCGGGAACCATTGATACTTCACGGCAAAGAAATAGACGAGCACATAGCCGATGAAGAATTCCGGGAAAGATGTCGAGGCGAGCGCCAGGCCGGAGATCAGCTTGTCGACCCAGCCATTGCGGTAACGCACGGCGATCAGGCCGAGGATGATGGCCAGCGGCACGGCCACGATCGCAGCCCAGAAGGCGAGGAACAGCGTGTTCCACAGCCGCCCCTTGATCGACGTGGCAATATCCTGGCCGCTCGACATCGCCGTGCCAAGATCGCCGGTGAGCACACCGCCTAGCCAATGGAAATACCTGATGTAGGCCGGCTGATTCAGGCCGAGCTGCTCGCGCAGATTGGCGAGCGATTCCGGCGTCGCCGACTGTCCGAGAATGGCTTGCGCGACGTCGCCGGGCAGGATCTGGGTGCCGGCGAAGATCAGGACCGAAACGGCCAGCAAGAGGACGATGCCCAGCGCAACGCGCTGGGCCACAAGTTTCACGACGGGTGAGGACATATCCGCAAAGCCGGGCTCAGGCTTCGAGCCAGCACTTCGCCAGCGCGTAGCCGTTCATCAGCTCCTGATGCGGATCGTCTACCCAGCCGCCGACCTTGGCGCCTGTCGCATCGATGAACTGATTGAACATCGGCAGGATCAGGCCGCCCTCGTCGCGCACCAGCACGGCCATGTCGTGGTACATCTGCTTGCGCTTGGTCTCGTCGAGTTCGGCGCGTGCGGCCAGCACCAGCTTGTCGAAGTCCGGACGCTTGAAACGGGTGTCGTTCCAGTCGGCGGTCGACAGATAGGCGGTCGAGTACATCTGGTCCTGGGTCGAGCGGCCGCCCCAATAGGAGGCGCAGAAGGGCTGCTTGTTCCAGACCTCGTTCCAGTAGCCGTCGCCGGGCTCGCGCTTGAGCTCGATCTTGATGCCGGCCTTGGCCGCGCTCTGCTGGAAGAGCTGCGAGGCGTCGACCGCGCCCGGGAAGGCGACGTCGGAGGTGCGCAGCAGCACGGTGCCGTCATGGCCCGACTTCTTGTAGTGGAACTTGGCCTTGTCGGGATCATATTTGCGCTGCTCGATCTCGGAAAACAGCGGATAGGACGAATTGATCGGGAAGTCGTTGCCGAGCGAGCCGTAGCCGCGCAGCACCTTGTTCAGCATCTCTTCGCGGTCGATCGCGAGCTTCAGCGCCATGCGCAGGTCGCTGTTGTCGAAGGGCGCGGTGTTGCAATGCATGATGAAGACGTAGTGGCCGGGGCCGGCATGGTTGCGGATGGTGACGCCCGGTACGCGCTTGATGAGGTCGACGATCTTCGGCTCGACGCGGTTGATCATGTTGACCTGGCCGCCCTGCAGGGCCGCCGTGCGCGCGGTCGCGTCGTTGATGACGATGATCTCGATCTGGTCGGCATGGCCCATCTTGTCGGCCTGCCAGTAATTGGCGAAGCGCTCGCCGCCATGGCGCACGCCGGGCTCGTTGGTGGTGACCTTGTAGGGTCCTGCCGAGATGCCGGCATCCGCCTTGTCCTTGCCGCCGTTGGGCTGGACGATGAGGTGGTAGTCGCTGAGGAGATAGGGAAGGTCGGCGTTGGCCTCCTTCAGCGTCAGGACGACTTCCTTGCCACTGGCTTTGATGCTGTCGATGCCCTTCATGTAGCCCAGCGCGCCGGACTTCGACTTTTCATCGGAATGGCGCTCGAGCGTTGCCGCCACATCCTCAGCGGTCACCGTCTTGCCGTTGTGGAATTCGACGCCGTCGCGGATTTTCAGCGTCCACACCTTGGCGTCGTCCGACGAGCCGATCTCTTCGGCGATGCGGTTCTCGAGCTTGCCTTCCGGGGACAGCTCGACGATCAGTTCGCCCCACATCTTGCCAAAAGCGAACGGCACTTGCGTCATGAACAAAGCCGGGTCCAGGCTGTTCGTGGATTCGCCGCCGACGAGGCCGGCCTTCAGCGTGCCGCCCTTGACCGGGCCTTCCGCGCGAGCCGCACTGGAAAGCAGCATATTGGCGAAGGGCGCTGTGACGCCGAGTGCTGCGGCGCGGCCGAGGAAATCACGACGGCTCAGCTTGCCGGACGCAACGCGCCGGCTCAGATATTCGAGTTCGTTGGACATTTGAGTTCCTCACTCTGTTGGTTCGACCTTATGGTCGTTTTTTGCTTGTTGTTACCAAAGGGATATTGACCGGAAGGCAAAGCGGTAAGCAAGACGGAATGCGACATGCCGTGGCGTAAATCGTGCGTCGCAACTGGACCAGTCGGGTGGACGCTCAGAGCAGGTCGCGCGGGATCGTCTCTTCGAAATCGCGTTCGAAAACCAGCGTTTCGCCCTCATAGGCTTCGATTCTGGCGCTGACGATGAAGTTTTGCGCATCGCAGCGCATTTCAGCCGACGTCTCGGTGCGCACCGACCATCCGTTTCGCGACAAGGTCTGCGTCCAGTGCGTGCGGCCCGAGGCAGACAGCGGGTCGTCGGGGTGGATCGTCCAGCTCTCGCGGGCAATGCTGCCATTGGCCAGTCCATGCGCGAGATCGCGCACTTCTCCGAAATCATCCGTGATCGACAGCGTGACGATGCCGGTCTTCTCATCGCGATCGACGTGACGCTCGGAATTCGCTGTACGAACTGTCTCGGTTGCCCAGGGTGTTGCGCCTTCGGGAGACTGGAATGAAGTCTCGTCGCTTTTTGCGAGCGGGCGCAGCGGCAGCCTCAGCGTCGCCGCTGAAAGGTCGAGCCGCACCGGCTCCGGCGACGGCCAGATCATCGGCCAGTAAGCGTTGGAAACAGCGATGCGCAGGCGGTGTCCGGCCGGCACGCGGTAGGCGCACTGGTCGAGAATAACGCGCGCCGAAACCGTTTCGCCCGGCACCAGCGCTTGCGGCTGTTCGTGCGAAGCGCGATGCGTCAGGTTGAGCACGCCGTAGGAGATCAGTTCCGAGGCGCCGTCGGGGTGCACGTCGCACAGCCGCACCGCGATGTTCGCCTGCGGGCGATCGGACGACACCCGGATGAGAAGCTCCGGCGCGCCGACGATGTCGAGTGCCTCGGCAAGCACAGGCTGATCGAAGCAGACGGACAGCGCATCGTCCGGGCGCTGGTCGCCGGGCAGTTCCGGGCCAAAGGTGAAGGGAAAATATTCGCCGCCGGCGAGCCCGCAGCTTTGCGGGGTCGCCACGATCGCCGGCCTGACGCCGTCAGCAATGAGTTCGATCGCCCCGACCTTGATGTTGGGAGACGGCCATTCCTGTTCGGCCACCCAACGGCCCGGCCGCTCCGGGTGCCAGCGCGCCGGCCGCACACTGTCCATGACATAGGCGCGGTAGTCCGGGTCGGCCTCGACGCCGGTGTCGACGCCCTTCAACCAGTTGTCCCACCAGCGCAACGCCTCCTGCAGGAAGCCGATGGCGGGTTTGGGTTCGGCATAATGCGGGTATTTGTGGATCCATGGCCCGACAATGCCCTTCACCGGCGCCTGGATGTTGGTGACCAGATGCGAGATCGTGTTGCGGTAGCCGTCATGCCAGCCGCCGATCGACAGCACGGCGGCTTTGACCGCGGAGAAATCCTCGCAGATCGAACCGCGTTTCCAATAGGCGTCGCGATGCTGATGGCTGAGCCAGAGCGGCAGAAGGAAAGACTGGTTCTCCAGCCGCGTCAGCCAGAGGTCGCGCCAGCGATTGTCGCCCGCAATCAGCGGATCCGGCGGTCGCGACGAATAGGACAACATAGTCGAGGCCCAGCCGAAATTTTCCGTCAAAAGGCAGCCGCCCTTGTAGTGGATGTCGTCGGCGTAGCGGTCGACGGTCGAGCACAGGCTGATCACCGCCTTCAGCGCCGGCGGCTGCTTGGCCGCTACCTGCAGGCAGTTGAAGCCGCCCCAGGAAATGCCCATCATGCCGACGCTGCCATTGCACCAGGGCTGTGCTGCCGCCCAGGCAATCACATCACAGGCGTCCTGCAATTCCTGTTCGGAATATTCGTCGTCCATCAGCCCTTCGGAATCGCCATTGCCGCGCATGTCGACGCGGATCGAGGCGTAGCCGTGGCCGGCGAAATAGGGATGCGTCAGCTGATCGCGAAAGATGGTGCCGTCGCGCTTGCGGTAGGGCAGGTGCTCGAGGATCGCCGGCACCGGATCGCTGCTGGCGTCCTCCGGCATCCAAACCCGCGCCGACAGCCGGCAACCATCCGGCATGACGATGCCCATATCGGGGAATTCGACGACCTTGCGGGGAAATTCGGTGATGGTTTTCATGCGATGCTCCAGGATGTCAGTGACGCATGAAGCGGGCATGTCATGAAGTCAAACGGGCGACGGCCGGTGTCGCCGCGACGACGCCACGATATGTAGCCCGATTGTTTTGCCCTGATGTTGCAGGATTATAATTAATGTATTACATTTATTAACTGAACCCAACGTGATGAGGATGGTTTCGCCTGAAAATCGTTTGGGATGAGCCAAAGCGCGTGACGAACCTGGACAGCCGGGGTCTCGATTTTGCCGAACTCGATATTGAGTTTTTTGCGACTTCAACCGTCCTTCCAGCCAAGGCCGACCGGTTCAAGGCGATTGGCGAATTCGGAGAGATCATCCTGGCCGTGATTTTCAAGCCGCTTGGTTCGGAGGCGATTTCGGTGATCTCGATGCGCCGTGCCAGCCGAAAGGAAAGGTCAGTATATGAACAATCCTAAATCGCGTGTTCGACCGCTTACCGATGCGGAGGAAGTGGAAATTCAAAGACAAATTGTTGATGATCCCGACGATGCGGAGACGACAGACGAACAGTTGGCGCAAGCCAGGCCTTTCGCGGAAGTGTTTCCAGAACTTTTCGAGAGCATAAGGCGTGCTCGTGGCCGGCCAGCCGTGGAGAAGCCTAAGCAAGTCGTGTCCATCCGTCTGGATCAGGATGTCATCAGTAAATTCAAGGCGACCGGCAAGGGCTGGCAGGCCAGGATCAACGAGGTGCTGAAAAACGCGAAGGTAGGCTAGGCAATCCGCGTCAGTTCAGCGGAATGTCGTTTTCGGCCTTGCGCGCCTGATAAGCGCCGGACAGTTCGTCGTAGCGGGCGGAAATATTGCCGATCCTTGCCTCAAGCCGGCCGCGCTCGGCCTCGGGCAGCGCCCGCACCAGCCTGCGAATGGAAAAACTCTTCCAATAAGTGTTCTCGGCATTGTAGCCGCCGGGATCAAGAGTGAAGACCTCTTTCAGGATTTTCAGATCGTGCGGGATCGCAAAGCTGTCGCGTGAATCCTCGTGGCTGAAGAGGTAGTAGAAATTGTCGAAGCCGGTCCAGGTGATCGCCGACAGGCAGAGCGAGCAGGGCTCATGCGTGGCGATGAAGATGGCGTCCTTGGTGTCGACGCGCTCGGCTTTCGGCATTTCATAGAAACGCTTCAGGCAGTGCACCTCGCCATGCCAGAGCGGATTTTCCATCTCGTTGTTGGTTTCGGCCAGCACCAGCGAGCGGTCGCCCTTCCGCAGGATGGCGGCGCCGAACAGCTTGTTCCCATGGGCCACGCCCTCTGCCGTTTTCGGCACGATGTCGTGCTCGATGACATCGAGCAGGCGGTCGATCAGCGATATGTCGGTCATTTCTCAGGTCTCGTTGGGGAGATGGATTTCGTAGGTGTGCGAGAAATGGAACTCTTCGAGGTTGGAGCCGTCACCGCCGCGGTCGACGATGACGAAATCCTGCGCTTCGCCGAGCGGCGTCAGCACGCCGTGCCAGAGATTGCGCGGATAGTTGACGCCTTGCCCGGGTGCGGTGATGAAGGCGTGCGGCTCGCCCGGACCGTCCTTGCCGTCATGGCAGACGACGACCAGGAAAGGCCGCGGCGACAGCGGGATGAACGCCTGGCTGCCCAAGGGATGGCGCTCGACCATGCTCAGCTTCAGCGGCAGGTCGTAAGGCGTGCCGCGCGCCATCGAGATCAGCACGCGGGCATTCGGTCCCGCGGCTTCAGCGGTGGCGAGATTGTGGTAGCGCTCGGTCTTGCCGCCATTGATCGGGTAGTGATTGCCGCCGCCCATGTCGATGACATCGCCGAAGCCGGCAAAGCTTTCGCGGGTCAGCGGCCGCGCTGTGATGCGGGTCACCGCGCGCGACCGCCAATGCCCGCCCCGCCGAGCTTGGCGTGCCGGTTGACGTCCTTGTAAAGGAGATAGCGGAATTTGCCTGGGCCGCCCGCGTAGCAGGCCTGCGGGCAGAAGGCGCGCAGCCACATGAAGTCGCCGGCCTCGACCTCGACCCAGTCCTGGTTGAGGCGGTAGACCGCCTTGCCTTCCAAGACATAGAGCCCGTGCTCCATGACATGCGTCTCGGCAAACGGGATGACGGCGCCGGGCTCGAGCGTGACGATGGTGACATGCATGTCGTGGCGCATGTCGGCCGGATCGACGAAACGGGTCGTCGCCCAGCGGCCCTCGGTGCCGGGCATCGGCGTCGGCGCCACTTGCTGGTCACTGCTGAACAGGGCTTCCGGCGCGCCGATGCCGTCGACGGCCTCATAGGCCTTCCTGATCCAGTGGAAGCGTACGGCGTCGCGACCTTCGTTGCGCACCGTCCAGCCGCTGGCCGGCGGCAGGAAGGCAAAACCGCCGGCTTGAAGCAAGTGCTTCTTGCCGGCCAGCGAAACGGTCAACTCGCCCTCGACCACGAACAGCACGCCCTCGGCGCCGGCGTCCGGCTCGGGCCGGTCGCTGCCGCCGCCGGGCAGGACCTCGACGATGTACTGCGAAAATGTCTCGGCGAAACCCGAAAGCGGCCTGGCGATGATCCAGGCCCTGGTCTCGTCCCAGAACGGCAGTGGGCTGGTGACGATGTCCTGCATCACTCCCTTCGGTATGACGGCATAGGCCTCGGTGAAGACGGCGCGGCCGGTCAAAAGCTCAGTTTGGCCGGGATGGCCGCCATGCGGTGCATAATAGGTTTTCTGGTCAGTCTTGATCATATCCATTGGGTCCTGACCCCTCAGTCATTTCATTAGAGCGGGAGCATGTCTTTCAGGCGGAGCAGCGCGATGCGCTCGACCTGTTTGCAGGCGGTATCGAGTTCTACGCCACGGCTGTTGCCGATGCGCGCCTCGAACTCGGCGAGGATCTCCTCCTTGGTCTTGCCCCGCACCGCGATGATGAAGGGAAAGCCGAAGGTGGTGACGTAAGCGGCGTTGAGCTTGGAAAACAGCTCGCGCTCCTTGTCGGTCAGCGCGTCGAGGCCGGCGGAGGCCTGCTCGCGTGTGGATTCCGCAGTGAGGCGTCTCGCTTCGGCCAGTTTGCCAGCGAGATCGGGATGGGCGTTGAGGACGCCGATCCGCTCGGTTTCGCTGGCGGCGCGGAAGACGCGGCAGAGCGCATTGTGCAGGCCGCCGGCGCTGTCATGCGCCGGCCCAAGCTCCAGCTCATAGGCACGTTCGGCGATCCAGGGCGAATGTTCGAACACGCCGCCGAAAGTGTCGACGAAGGTCTCGAACGCCATCTTCGACGGCTTGAGCGCCGCCGGCTGGTAGGGGTGGTTCTCCTGCCAGTGCCTGGCGATATCGATGCGCCGTGCCAGCCAGACCTTGTCGTGCGATCTGACATAGTCGACGAAGCGCTTCAGCGCCGCCACCCGCCCGGGACGTCCGACGAGGCGGCAATGCAGGCCGATATTCATCATCCGCGGCCGGCCCGCTTTGCCCTCGGCATAGAGCGTGTCGAAACTGTCCTTCAAATAGGCGAAGAACTGGTCGCCGGAATTGAATCCCTGCGGCGTGGCGAAACGCATGTCGTTGGCATCGAGCGTGTAGGGGATGACGAGTTGCGCGCCGCCGCTGTGCTCGAACCAGTAGGGCAGTTCGTCGTCATAAGTGTCCGACACATAGTCGAAGCCGCCCTCTTCGGCCACCAACCGCACCGTATTGACCGAGGTGCGGCCGGTGTACCAGCCGGTCGGCCGTTGGCCCGTCACCTCGTAGTGCAGCTTGATCGCCGCTTCGAGGTCGCGGCGCTCGTCCTCGGCGCTGTGGTCGCGGTAGTCGATCCATTTCAGGCCGTGCGAGGCCATTTCCCAGCCGGCCTCCTGCATCGCCGCCACCTGGTCGGGCGACCGGGCTAATGCTGAGGCGACCCCGTAGCAGGTCACCGGCACTTGCGCCTCGCTGAACAGGCGCAGCAGCCGCCAGAAGCCTGCCCGCGCGCCATATTCGTAGATCGATTCCATGTTCCAGTGGCGCTGGCCGACCCAGGGCGCGGCGCCGACGATTTCCGACAGGAAGGCTTCCGAGGCCTTGTCGCCGTGCAGCACGCAGTTCTCGCCGCCTTCCTCGTAGTTGACGACGAATTGGACGGCCACATGCGCACCGCCCGGCCATTTCGGATCCGGCGGATTGGCTCCGTAGCCGCGCATGTCTCTAGAGTAACGCATTGCCCCTCCCCGCCGGACGCTGCCGGAAGTTATGATCAGGATAGTCGAAAGGGTTGCTCGCGCATTCCCCCGAAATTTTTGAAAGTGTTTTTGTGCCACTCCGCTCGACCGGGACTTATGCATCGCCTTTAATTGGCGCACAATTCACTGCTTTGTTCGGCTGTATCGGAAATGGGAGGCGCCAGTGGCAGAAACGTCGAAAGCCGATGGCGGACGTCTGACGACGCATGTGCTCGACACCGCGACCGGCAAGCCGGCGGCGGGCCTGTCGATCGCGCTTTATCATCTTGAGAGCGACGCGCGGATACATTTGAAGACCGTCGTCACAAATGCCGACGGCCGCTGCGATGCGCCGCTGCTGGCAGGAGCGGAATTCCGCCTCGGCGAATACGAACTGGTGTTCGCCGCCGGTGACTATCTACGCGGCCAGGGCACCAAACTGCCGGAACCGGCCTTCCTCGACAGTGTGCCGATCCGCTTCGGCATGGCGGAATCCGTGCATTATCACGTGCCGTTGCTTATCTCTCCTTATGGCTACTCGACCTACAGGGGGAGCTGACGCATGGCCAAGATCACCATACGCAACGAGATCCGCTTCATCCTCAATGGCAGGGATGTCGCGCTGTCGTCGGTGGCGCCCGACGCGACCTTGCTCGACTGGCTGCGGCTCGACCGCTCGCTGCGCGGCACCAAGGAAGGCTGCGCCGAGGGCGATTGCGGCGCCTGCACGGTCCTGGTCGGAAAATTGTCCGCCGGCAAGCTGGTTTATGAAAGCGTCAACGCCTGCATCCGTTTCCTCGGTTCGCTCGACGGCACCCATGTCGTCACCGTCGAGCATCTGCGCGGCGCGCCTGGCCAATTGCATCCGGTGCAGCAGGCGATGGTCGATTTCCACGCTTCGCAATGCGGCTTCTGCACGCCGGGCTTCGTCATGTCGCTCTACGGCTTGTGGATGAAGTCGCCGGACCCGTCGAATGCGGCGATCGAGAAGGCCTTGCAAGGCAATCTTTGCCGCTGCACCGGCTATGAGGCAATCATGCGCGCCGCGCGTGCCATCTCCAGTTACGGCAAGGCGGCGAAGGATCCGCTGGCGGCCGAGCGCAAGGCGATCACCGCCAGGCTCGAGGCTATGCATGACGGTGCCCGCGTCGAAATCGGCGCCGGCAAGCTGAGGTTGGTCGTCCCGGCCAACGCCGATGATTTCGCCGCTGTACTGGATAAGGAACCCGACGCCACTGTTGTCGCCGGCTCGACCGACGTCGGCCTGTGGGTCACCAAGCACATGCGCGACATCTCACCGGTAGTCTTCATCGGCAATCTCGAGGGGCTGTGCGCGATCTCCGAAGACAATGACGTCATCACCATCGGAGCCGGCGTTACCTACACCGACGCCTTCGCGACACTGGCCAAGCGCATCCCCGCGCTCGGGCCATTGTTCGACCGCATCGGCGGCGAACAGGTACGAAACATGGGCACCATCGGCGGCAACATCGCCAATGGCTCGCCGATCGGCGACACGCCGCCGCCCCTGATCGCGCTTGGTGCGCAACTGACGCTGCGCCGCGGCAAGAAGCGGCGCACCATCGCGCTCGAGGATTTCTTCATCGCCTATGGCAAGCAGGACCGGCAGCCAGGCGAATTCGTCGAGGCCGTGCACGTTCCCGTGCCGGCCAAGGGCACGAAGTTTGCCGTCTACAAGATCACCAAGCGCCGCGACGAGGACATCACCGCAGCCCTTGGCGCCTTTTTCCTCGACTTGGCCAAGGACGGAACCGTGGCCGATATATGCATCGCCTATGGCGGCATGGCGGCCACCCCGAAGCGGGCTTTCGGTGTCGAAAAAGCGCTGCTCGGCAAGCCGTGGACGGAGACAACGGTGGAAGCGGCCATGGCTGAATATGCCGGCGATTTCACCCCGCTGACCGATATGCGGGCATCGGCCGAATACCGGGCGCTGGCGGCCAGGAACCTGCTGCTGCGCTTTTTTGCCGAAACCAGCGGCAGCAAGGCGCCGTTCCAGGTGTCACGCAACGAGGCGGCCTGATGAACAAGCACGCCTCTCCAGATCTCAAGGCGCAGAAGATTTCCGGTGGCGTCGCCGCCGACCAGCGCCACGATTCCGCGCACAAGCATGTCAGCGGCAGCGCGGTCTATATCGACGATATGCCGGAACCGGCGGGCATGCTGCATGGCTGCCTCGGCCTGTCCACGGCGACGCATGCGACGATCAGCAAAATGGATCTGTCGGCGGTGCGCGCGGCGCCGGGCGTCGTCGATGTGCTGACGGCCAAGGACGTTCCGGGCGAAAATGACATTTCGCCGACCGGTCGACACGACGAGCCGGTGCTGGCCGACGACAAGGTGCAGTTTTATGGTCAGCCGATCTTCTGCGTTATTGCCAAGACGCGCGAACAGGCGCGCCGCGCCACCCGGCTGGCCAAGGTCGAATACAGTCCATTGCCTTTCGTCACCGACATTGGCGATCTCGACCCCCGCAAGGACAAGCTGGTCACGCCGCCGCTCACGCTGAAGCGTGGCGATGCCGCTGCCGCGATCAAGGCGGCGCCGCGCCGGCTGAAGGGCAAGATGCGCATCGGCGGCCAGGAGCATTTCTATCTCGAAGGCCATATCGCCGTGGCCATCCCCGGCGAAGACCAGGACGTCACCATCTTTTCCTCGACCCAGCATCCGAGCGAAGTCCAGCACATGGTCAGCCATGCGCTGGGCGTGCCGAGCAACGCCATCACAGTGGAAATCCGCCGCATGGGTGGCGGCTTCGGCGGGAAGGAGACGCAAGGCAACCAGTTTGCGGCATTGGCGGCGATCGCCGCCAAGAAACACCATCGCGCGGTCAAGATCCGGCCCGACCGTGACGACGACATGATTGCCACCGGCAAGCGCCATGACTTCCTCGTCGACTACGAAGTAGGTTTCGACGACGCCGGCAACATTCTTGGCGTCGACTTCATGTTCGCGGCGCGTTGCGGCTTTTCATCGGACCTGTCCGGCCCGGTCACCGACCGCGCGCTGTTCCATTGCGACAACACCTATTTCTGGCCGGCGGTGCATGCGCAATCGGCGCCGCTTTACACCAACACCGTGTCGAACACGGCGTTTCGCGGCTTCGGCGGCCCGCAAGGGATGGTCGGTGCCGAACGCGTCATCGACGAGGTTGCCTTTGCCGTCGGCAAGGACCCGCTCGAAATCCGCAAGCAGAATTTTTATGGCACCAGTGGTGATAAGGACGGGGGCCGCAACGTCACCCCGTATCACCAGACGGTCGAGGACAACATCATCCACCGCATCGTCGCCGAGCTGGAGGCGAGCGCCGACTATGCGGGGCGCCGCCGCATCATCCAGGCCTTCAACGCCAACAGCCGCTTCATCAAGCGCGGCCTGGCGCTGACGCCGGTCAAATTCGGCATCTCTTTCACGGCCACCCACTACAACCAGGCCGGCGCGCTGGTGCATGTCTACACCGACGGTTCGGTGCATCTGAATCACGGCGGCACCGAGATGGGGCAAGGCCTCTACGTCAAGGTGGCGCAGGTGGTGGCGGAAGAGTTCCAGATCGACCTCGACCAGGTCAAGATCACCGCGACGACCACCGGCAAGGTGCCCAACACTTCGGCCACCGCGGCGTCGTCCGGCACCGACCTCAACGGCATGGCGGCGCAGAACGGCGCCCGCCAGATCAAGGAACGGCTGACCGACTTCGCCGCCGAAAAATACCAGGTGCCGCGCGAGCAGGTGCTTTTCCTGCCCAACCGGGTGCGCATCGGCAACCAGGAGATCGCCTTCACCGACCTCGTCAAGCAGGCCTATATGGCCCGCATCCAACTGTCGGCGGCGGGTTTTTACAAGACGCCGAAAATCCACTGGAACCGTGACAAGGGCGAGGGCCGTCCGTTCTATTATTTCGCCTATGGCGCCTCGTGCTCGGAAGTCTCGGTCGACACGCTGACCGGCGAATATGTCGTCGAGCGCACCGACATATTGCATGAAACCGGCCGCTCGCTGAACCGCGCCATCGATCTCGGCCAGATCGAGGGCGGCTTCATCCAGGGCATGGGCTGGCTGACGACGGAGGAGCTGTGGTGGGACGACAAGGGCCGGCTGCGCACGCATGCGCCGTCGACTTATAAGATCCCGCTCGCGTCCGACCGGCCGAAGATATTCAACGTCACGCTGGCCGACTGGCCGGAGGCCAACGAGCCGACGGTGCACCGTTCCAAGGCGGTCGGCGAACCGCCCTTCCCGCTCGGCATGTCTGTGCTGCATGCGCTGTCGGACGCGGTGGCAAGTGTGGCCGATCATAAGGTCTGTCCGCGTCTCGACGCTCCTGCAACACCAGAACGGGTGCTGATGGCGATCGAACGGCTGAAGGGTGAAGCCAAGAACAGCGCCTGACTCTGACCTGGATTCTGGCAAAACGTGCAATTCAGACTGAAAAACTTTATATTTCCCGTACGGGAATGCGAAATATGAACTCGAAAGTGCAAAGCCTCAGAGCTTTTCTCGCCAGCGCCGGCCGGCTTGCTCTGGTCGAAGTGGCCGGCACCAAAGGCTCGACCCCGCGCGAGAAGGGCGCCTTCATGCTCGTATCGCAGGCGGCGATTTTTGGCACGATCGGCGGCGGTCAGCTCGAGTACATGGCGATCGACAAGGCGAGGCAGATGGTGGGGTCTTCACCCTCCCCCTTGTGGGGAGGGTCGGGGGGGGGGGGCCGGCGGGGGGGGGGGGGGGGGGGGGGGGGGGGGGGCCCCCCCCGGGAGGGCGGGGGCCCCCCCCCGCGGCCGGGCGCCACCCCCACCCCACCCGGGGGGGGGGGGGTGGGGGGGGTTATAT
>NZ_JAMYSN010000052.1:0-15905 GCF_040321955.1 Mesorhizobium sp. M0217
GACGACCTGCGCGAGCACAAGAAGCTCGCTCTGCGACAAGCCGCATGACCAGCATCATGGCCGCCCCATTTTGCAGAACTTGACGCACACAACCAACTTAGTAAACGCCGCTTGGTAAGCGATCCTCGACGCGATCGTTCATCGCCACGACGACTTGGGAAACTTGACGGCTGCAGCCTTCTGCCATGTCAAGCTCAAGTCGTTAACAGCGGCCGCCCGGTCATGAGCAGGCATGCGCCCATCCTAGCATATCGCGCTGCCGGTTTCGCAAGGCGCAGCAGCAAGGGGAGGCGACCAGAGCCGATGTGAAGGGGACTAGTCAAGCTAATATTCGCTTGCGCTAATTTAAATGTGCCGTAACGTCATGCTCAGCATTTTTGGGGAGGAGCAACGGTGGGGAGTATGATGAGAGTAGCTGTGTTTTGCGCGGCGATCGTGATCGCTGGGACTGGTGTCGCTATAGCCAAGGAGAAGAAGGTGGTGGTGAGTGACGCCACGGACCTTTGCTCTACGAAGCACTCTGCCAAGAAGCAGGTGCTCGAACTGGACTGCAGGCCGACCGGAACCGCCAAATTGCCGGCCGATGGAACGCCGGAAAAGCCGCGCCTCGGATACGACACCGATCCGTGGCTGGTTAAAGGCCTTTAGAGACTAGCCGCTGGCAATACAGCGCAGCTAAGGGGAATGTGCGCTGGCGGTGAAGCCTTCTTTGTTCTCTCATCGGTGGAACATTGTCGCCTGGAAACGCTTCGGACGGTGCACTGCCCCATCAGTGCAACGTTCCCTTCCTTGTTTGCACTGGCCGGCTGCCGAAAGGTGGCCGGCTTTTTTGTATATAACCGCGACCTGATGTTTGGGATTGTTGATGGACAGCCGCGAGTGGCCGCTGCTGGCCTAGCGTCTAGGATTGGAATATGTAGAGGCGAGATCACCAAGGCAGGGATGACCAGACTAAACAGCGGTTTCGTCTTTTAGCCGCGACGCCGGCGATAATTGAATTCAGAAGGGCGTCGGCCCGGCTGCACAGCTGGGCCAAGGCTGGAAAGAGTTCCGCTCCCGCCCAGCACGATACGCATCGCACCTGGGCGCAAGCGGTACCAATGGCTCGCCTATTCCGCCGCGCCTTTTCGGCAGGAAACCCTCGGCCTCATCACAATGGAGGGCGACATTCGCAGCGCCCTATGGAACCATCCAGAGTGACATAGGCTGTTTCATGGAACTTCCTGATGACATCAGGAGGCCTGTTAAGCATGCCAGTTGTTCGCGCTCGTAGCTCAGATGCAGGTTGGAGCTCTGCCTAGTGCGCCAGTATCGGAAGCGAGAACTAGGAACCGGGAGTGCTGCGGATAGATTGCCGCAGTCGAGCTTTTATCAGAGCATGGCAAGGGCTGCCTTTCTCTCCACGTTGGCGGTCGTCCTGTTGCTCGCGCTATTGCCAGACCACTTGCTGCACGCGTTGGCCTTTACGTCTCATCACGACAAGCTCAACCACGCCGCCGCGTTCGCCACCTTGTCGGCTTTGGGTAGCCTCGGCTGGCCCCAACAGGTGGTCCGGCTGGCGGTTCTACTTGCTTTTACGGGCGCAGCGATCGAAATCCTTCAAAGCGTCACAGGGCGTGACATGAGTGTCTTCGACTGGTTTGCCGACTGCGCCGGAATGGCATACGGGCTGAGAACCATGAGCTGGGTGAACGAGATTCTGGGCGAACCGGTTATTTGATCGCCACAGCTCCGCCTTACCGCCGCCGTCTTGGCCCACTTGCCAGCCTCACGCCCGCGGCCGCCTTCGAACCCTCGCTATTTTTAATTTCCGACGCAAAGGCCGATGGGTTTCAGGGCCGCTCACCATTTAGACTTAGGTCCGATTCTTTCCCGCAAATGGCCGAATCCGGAAACATTTCTCCTTCTACTTTGTTGCAGTGGCCGTGCCGCTGAGGAGAACATGCACAGTGCCTCTATCAAATGAACTGCGCGACGTACCTTTAGAATTCCAATGCCCCTCCTGTTCACGCCCTATGGTGAGAAGGGGATCCTGGCTGAAAACGATTGCCGGTTTCAAATGCGATAGTTGCAGGTCCAGAGTGCGGATCGGCTACGAAGAGAAGCTGGCCATATTCGACCGGCACCTTAAGCGAGGCGCGCCGGATCTGGGCCGACGACCAATGGAGTGCGATCCCGGCAACGGTTCCTGAGAGTGTGTCGGCAATTCAAGCTCCAACTGCTTGCGGTCTGCCGCAAGTCCAAGCTTTCATCTGGTCGCAGGGTCAGGCGGCTCTTTCGTCCGCACGGAACCGATGATGGCGAGAGGTTTCGATGCGTCGGAGCACCGAGCAGGTCTACACGTTTTTCGTAGCGACCACCAATCTCTAGCTGACCACTTCAACGCTTTGACGAGGTGCGAGCAACTTGATTTTCAATAGTCTTTTTCGGGCCAACATGCGCGCCGCCTCTGCGATGCGGCCTCCGTAAGCATCGGCGACGAATGATAGCGTCGACAGGTCAATAATGAGGTCGTCGATCGCGCCCGCCAAGACACTGGACCCGCGCCCAAATTGATGCACCAGCGCCCGCACTTCCTTAAGTGCCGTCGAGGCTTCACCCGCATCCAGCAGCGCCTCGATGTCATCGAAAATCTGCATCCCGACCCTCCCGCTTGAAAACGATGGCAATTTCGCGCGAAAAGAAAGCGCCTGCCAAGGTGCTCGCGCACGAAGGCGGCTATTCAGACAACAAGAAAGCCCTGGTGGACCCACGATGAAGGGCGTCCATGGAGGGCGTTCAGCGAGACGCAACCGAGATCCGGCGCAACATTAAACGACAGCGATGCTTGAGCCGCGCTCTCTTACGAGCAATCCGAGCAGCGCCCAGCCGCCAGCCGATCGAAGATGTACGCCAAGACCGACAAGCTGGTGCAGCGTTTTGCCAAGGCTGAAGACGCGGTGAATCGCTCAGCGAAGACATGACCGGGGTGAAGGCGGCCACTGCCGAGGTGACCCGGTGGAAGTTGATGGGCCTCGGCGCATTCGGCTCACTGCATCGCAGCGGCGGCGCTCGCGTCGCTAGTTACGCCCTATTGGTCCTATCTGGCGCGTGCTGCGTGGCGGATCACGAGTTCTATCCGTGCTGCTAAGTCAGCAGAATTCCACACCACCTCCGGATAGGCCGTCTAGATCCGGTAACCGCACATTCTTGAGCACATTGTACGATTGTTACGCAAAGCAGCGGCCGCATCGACTCTCATCATCTTGGAACTACATTGCCACAATGGCACAGCTCTTTGAATCCGCCCCAGTGAGCGCTTCATTTCAGATGATCGTGGACCACTATGAGACAGCGGTTTCACTCCAGGAGCGCATTGTGACTCGCGCTCGACAAGTCGGCTTGTCAACGAAAAGCGATGACGAATTCCTGGAGTATCTGAATGCCGTCTTAGCGCGGGCGCGCCAAAGCTTGGCTCGCGCTGATCAACGCAGTTGTTAATAAATGGGACATCCGCGGCCCGCAGGCATACAGTGTGCTATCGACGGCAACTCTAAGGGCGTCCGTCGGCTGTGAGCGATCAACATGCTTCCGCCCCAATAGGGAGAGGGAGCTATGACAGACTCCAGTTCACGAACTCACACTGCCGCGCAATGCGACACCCGCCAAAATTCCATCTATCGCAATTCGCTGCTGCTTCGAATGTGCTCGGCAGATTTGGCCTTGCTGCAACCTCATTTGGAAAGCGTCTCCCTTGGACTGAAGACGCATCTCGAAGTGGCGGGGTCTCCAATCAGAACCGTGTACTTCTTCGAGAGCGGTCTCGGGTCAGTGGTGGGCGAACTGCGGCCTGGTATTGAAGCTGAGATCGGAATCATAGGTTGTGAGGGTATGACCGGCTCAGCGCTTATCATGGGCGATGACCGGTCAACGCACGATTGTTACGTCCAATTAGAGGCCCGAGCCTTTGTTATCGACGCGGGCCTCTTCACCAAGGCGCTTTTGACAAGCCCAACCCTGCGAAGTTTTCTGCTCCGCTACGTTCACTACTTTCACCTCCAGGCAAGCTTCACCGCGCTCAGCAATGCCCGGATGAACATCGTCGACAGGCTCTCAAGATGGCTGGTGATGTGCGATGATCGCGTCGACGGGAACAGCTTTGCGATTACGCACGAGTTCTTGTCAGTTATGCTCGGTGTCAGGCGGCCCGGCGTCACCATAGCGCTGCAAACCTTGGAGGGCCAAGGTCTGATACGCTCAATGCGAGGAGAGGTAGTCATTCTTGACCGAGCGCGTCTGATTGCGCTGGCTGATGGGTCATATGGCAGGGCTGAAGCCGAATACGCTCGGCTAGTCGGCAAACTGCATTGACCCCAGACGCCGCGCCCGTGGCACTATCCTGAGTGCCCCTGCAACGGAGCCCGCCGGCTGAGCCACGGTGTTTTTGCGTCAGGCGGGAACATTCCCGCTCTGAGGCTGTTTGGCCACAGCTGGCTCGTTCTTCAGCGGTCCGTGCCGGTGACCAAGATGTCCTCTCCACTCGTCATGGTCGGCCCGCGCAGCCTCCGAAGCAGGCGCGGGCCATCCCTGCAGCGTCGCCAGACGTCAGCGGGCTTTTTATCATTCGCCGTTTATCATGGAAGATTTGCAAGTTCGCGCCTGCGACGTTGCGCCATTGGATCAACACGTCCATGGGACGATCATCAGGCCTCCGCTCGAAAAGCCGGGTATAGAACTCCTCCGCTTTGTCCATCCTTGGCGAGCACGGCGTAAATTCCTTGGATTTGCATTCAAAAATTGATTCCACCCATAATGAGCAAAGGGCGGGTCCCGTTCCAAAATGGGGTGTTTGCGGCAACCTGCTTTGTACGTTTCCGGCTCTTGCCTTTTTCGGAAAGTGACCCACAGAATAGCTGGTGAGGTTCTATCTCTCTGGGAGGATGGGATGGACGTTCAAGCACCTGTTCGGCCTGTGCAGCAAACGGCCAAGGAGCTGGTCCGCGAGGTCCTGTTGGGTTCTCAACCGGGCAATATAATTTCCCTGAAGGCGACCATTGCAGCGGTGCGCGAGCGCGGCCATGATCTTCGTGAGACTGACTGCCAGTTGGTCGGAATGATCGTCAATTCAGCCTCCGTTTGGGGACTGTTCATCGCCTTTGACGTTCGAGAGGCTTGATGCCCCACCGCTGGTTCAACCCTCCGGTTTATGTGAAGACTGAGCGCCCGGGGCTTCGCCTTGGTGTCAACCGAGTTGATGCCGCCGCGGAGGAGCTTCTAAAGTGGTCCAATCGTGGCCCCAAGTGGCGGCTGGCGGCTGAGGCTTGCCTATCTGCGATGGATGGCAAAATGCCGGGTAACGACTTCCGGCTGCTGTTCGAAGCCGCAGCCGATGAAGAGGAGATGCTACTGCCGGATTAACAACGCTATACGGACGGGACCATGCGCGTCTGTTCGCGTTGGCGGTCGGCGAATTAACTTGAATAATCTGACGCAAACGGCTGTGGCCATTGCTCTGTTTTGACCTTTTGTGTTACCTATTGTGCTTCGTTCCCGAGCTTCCTTTTCGATCCCTTGAAGAATACCGGAAAGAACGGGTTCGCGATGTCCGACACCAGAACAATAAGCGAATCGGAACGACCCCGGCGAAAATCAATTGCTTGTCGATTGAACTGAAATCCGATCGACCTTACAGCCTCGTTCACGCGGGTTCGGGTATCCTCCCTCACGTCGCCTGTACGCTCGAATTTCTGCTTTTGGGATCCGCTGGGGCCAGCTCAAAGACCGACGAGGCGCTTAGCCGACTGGCGGCTCATCACGAGAGCGGTCCGGCAGCTTTAGGAGTAGTAGATTTGCAATATGGGTGCCAACTATTCGTCCCAATTGGGACAGGCTGCGGCCGGCAAGCTGCGCCTAGGTCTCACAAAAGGCTCAGGCGTTGGCATCGGAAAAGAGGCGGCTGCTAATTCTGAATGACCGATATGAGGCGCATGCGGTCCGGCAGTATATGGAACGAGAGCAGAAGGTCTGCTTCTGGTGCAAACCAGCGGAAAGGTGCCATTCCGCTGGTGGCGCGATCTTGGCCGCAACGACGTTGGTTGCCGCTGCCTGAAAGCAGACACGGTGGTACCGCGTTGGCAGCTTTGGCGCCTCAAAGCGATATTGAGGCTCAGGACGGTTTTAATCTCACCTCGACCAATCAGCTTGGAAAAGCGGCGATAGTCCGGATGCTCGTACCGCCAGCGGCCGGCGGAGATCGCAGGATGCACGCCAGCTTCCTGCGCCGCCTCCAACACCTCCTCCGTGCTGTTGTCCTTGTCGGTGCAAACGAGCCAGCCTCCGCTTCTATGGTTTCCGAACGAACTAAAATGATCTTGAGAAAACCATTATCAAATGCGCGTCCCGAAATGGGGGCGAAGGCGATGCGAGCGCATCGGAGCGGAAGTTCTATGCCGGCGACCCTCCGCGGAAGTCGGTGCGAAACTCCTGCCACAGCCCGCAACCGGAACATCACATGTGCTGGTGCATTGCTAGTGAACGCCAATTCGACTGGGGCGAAAAATGCATCGCGGGATCACAAATGCATGGGCAATGGTGCGAGAAGCCGTCGTTGGGTTCGTCAACGACAATGCTCTCAGCCATGGCGCAGCAATCGCTTTTTATGCCACAACATCGTTGGCGCCAATTCTGCTCATCGTGGTTGCAATTGCGGGTCTCGCATTCGGTCACGAGGCAGCGCAAGCGGCATTGTCCGCCCAAATCACAGGGATGATGGGTACAGAAAGCGCAAATATCCTGCAAACCGCACTGAAGAGCGCATCCGAAAAGCCATCCGGCGGCACTTGGCCGGCGGTGATTGGCATCATCACCTTGCTTGTGAGCGCTTCCGGGGTCTTCGGCGAAATACAGCAGTCTTTGAACATGATATGGAAGGTCGAAGCGCAGGGAAGTTCGTTGTCGCGCCTGGTGCGCGCACGTGCGGTAAGTCTGGGACTGGTCACCGCACTTGGCTTCATGTTGCTCGTCTCTCTAGTCGCGAGCGCGGCGATTTCGGCCCTAGGCAACCTCATCAACGCACAGTTGCCGTTCGGGACACTTGTCCTGGGCGTTATCAACGCGGTCGTTTCTTTTGTCCTCCTCGCAGCTATTTTCGCTGCCATCTTCAAGATCTTGCCTGATCGAACCCTGGAATGGCGGGATGTCTGGATTGGCGCTGTTGTGACTGCTGCCCTGTTCACGCTCGGGAAATCGCTTATCGGTTGGTATATAGGCTCCAGCGCGGTCGCGGCCTCATATGGGGCCGCCGGTGGGCTGCTCGTCATCCTGTTGTGGGCTTACTACTCGGCGGAAATTTTTCTTTTTGGTGCGGAAATCACTCGCGCCTATTCCATTCGACACGGCAGCAGGTCCGATCAGGAAGCTGTGCTTCACAATGGTTGACCTGCAAGAGATGCCACTATCGCCGGCTGATCCCCGGTCCTGATCGCGTACTCTGATCAGGTCTAGGCTCGCCGGGATCGAGGTGGTTGGGGTCTTCGCCCGGCGAGCTGTCCACCTGCACGGAAAGTACTGGCCGTGGGTTTGCCCATCAGCCGTGACTTATGCAATATCGGTGCGGTTAAGCCCACAAGCATGCCCAACTGCACCGGCCATTCCCTACGGCTGCGTATGGTCTTCGCGCTCGGCAATTTTTTCCAAGAGCTTCCGTGAAGCCTCTAGGACACGGCGCGTCTCTTGGATGGTCGATTGTAGGGATTCAAGTTCTCTCTCCGCCCATCGCTGGCTACGGCGGGCGCCTTCGACGAACTGGTGGTCAGATTCCCATTTGTCTTTCATGCCTCTCAACGAGCGAGCCGGGGAACTCGTTCTAGTATACTCAAGGCCGATTGCCCGCTGGCTCACGCTGGCGGGCTTTTTTGCGTCAGTCGGGAACATCCTCACCCTGAGGCTGTTCGGTCACACCCGGCTCGTTCTTAAGCGGTCCTGCCGGTGACCAAGATCGCCCCTCACTCATCATGGTCGGCCCGCGCTCGGAAGCAAGCGCGGGCCATCCCTGAACAAGTCCGGGGCAACCGGCCAGGCAATTGCAGCATCGATGGTGGCCGCCGGCCGCCTTGACCGAACTTGCGGGCCAATTCCTCCTAGGTTGACGACGAAATATCGGTAGCAATTTCTACAATTTTCAATTTGGCTGGAAACCCTTTCTACCCGCAAGCGTTGAATTAGCACGGCTGCATTCAAGCAGTTGCATTCGGAGGAATTTTGATGAATTCGAAAATGCTCATTCTCGGCGCGACATTTGCCCTTATGACCGGATCGGCCTTTGCCGGCAGTTCCACTGGCACGTCTGCGCTCGACGATCCTGCAAAAATGTCTCCTTTCTTCACGGACAGCAGCATGAAGACCATGAAGTCTGAGGCCGAAGCGAAAACCGCTTGGTCGGCTATGTCTCAGGAGGATAAGGACGCGGTGATGAAGGACTGCGCTGACGCAGATATTGCGAAGGCCCATGAAAACTTCTGCAAAGCTGCGATGATGATGGGCAAATAGACCCAACACCTAGCTTAGTATAATACGCGCCCGCTGGCCCCGGCCGGCGGGCTTTTTAGTTTTGCCCTCGGAACTTGGGTCAATTCGCACAGTTGCTCCCCTGGGATGGCGCGGGCCGCCTCGAATCTGAAATTCTGTCAATCGCCCGACGCGGCTGCTGCCCTCCCTGCCGCGAGCCGGAATGCATAACGATTGCGGATGTGGCTGTTAAAATAGACGCCCTTGGCAAAGGCAGCTTTGCCCTCAGCAGGTACGTCCAAAAACTCGTAATGCTTCCCGCTCGCTACAAACCAAACCGAGAGAACCCTGGTGTTCGGGTCATAGTCGAACTTGCGTATCGAAGTCGACGGCATGGTATGCCATCCAAACTCAGCTAGCCGAGTTGGATCGCCAGCTACAGGCTGAAACTGTATTCGAATATGTGGCCGCGCTTTTCGTCGGCAACCCTGATCCAGATGGGCTCGGTGGTGCGCAGAGTGATGTCGCGCTCTGTCGCTTCCCGCGCCGCCCTGATCGGCGTTGTCGCGTTGACGATGTGGGTAGCCGTCACGGTATCGCCGTCCATTTCCTCAACGTGGTATTTCGGCACTTTTGTTCCTAGGCGTCTAGTTCGATAGGCTGATCGTGATCCGGATCGGAATGATAAGCGACCTGGCGAAAATCGCACATGTCGATCTGTTGGCCGCAAACAGGGCAAGGCATGAAATGATCGAGCTCGCTCGCGGGCGGGCCTTCATGTCGGTGCCCAATTATTGGTCTGCCGAGATCCGATAGCCTGGTCATTATTTCCGCAGAGCCTTCGCTTCTCGCTCCAGCGTTTCGCGTTGGTTGCCGTGCTTCGCGATCAGCTCTTTCACCTGCTGGGGTGTGATGCCGGTCTTTGTTGCGAAATACTCGACTTCATAATCCTCATCGGCCGAGACCCGGTCCCGATCGCGGAAGTCCCGCTTGCTCTTGTCGTCGGCCATATCGATTCCTCCTTCGCTCATCCCGCAACGCCGAGTTGACGAGTTTGTTGCACCCAAGAGGCTGATTTCCAGTTTCGGAACTATTTTAGCTTAATCTTATTGAATCGCCGGAGGGCGGATCAGTGCATGCGTTTGAAGTTCATCGAGCCGTTGATGCCGACCCTTGTGGAGAACCCTCCCGAGGGTGAAGGCTGGACCCACGAGGTCAAGTTCGACGGCTACCGATCGCAGATGATCATCGATGAAGACGGCACACGCATTTATACGCGCAACGGCCACGACTGGACGGCGAAATATCGCGACCTGGTGAGAGAGGCCAAGCGCCTTGGTGCCGAAAGCGCCATTGTCGACGGCGAGATAGTCGTTCTGAACGACAAGGGCCTTTCGGACTTCGCAGCGCTGCGCAAAGCCATTACCCGCCGGCAGCACGACTTGTATTTTGTTGCCTTTGATCTGCTTCATCTTAACGGCCACGATCTGCGCGATATGGCGCTAGAGGAGCGGCGCGAGATCCTGGCCGGCATGATCGAGCCCGGCGGGCGTATTCAGTTCAGCGAGCCCTTGCCGGGGGAAGCCAAGGCCATCTTTCACTTGCTCGACAAGGCCGGACTTGAAGGCATGGTGTCGAAGCGGAAGGACAGCAAATACCGAAGCGGTCCGTCGACCAACTGGCTGAAGGCCAAGTGCTATGCGATTGACGAGTTCGATCTGCTCGGCGTCGAGCGTGAAGCGGGCAAGCCGGCTTTCGCTCTGATGGCTGAGCGCGGCACCGGGCGCTATGTCG
Source organism: Mesorhizobium sp. M0217 (assembly GCF_040321955.1). Classification (NCBI taxonomy): domain Bacteria; kingdom Pseudomonadati; phylum Pseudomonadota; class Alphaproteobacteria; order Hyphomicrobiales; family Phyllobacteriaceae; genus Mesorhizobium; species Mesorhizobium sp. M0217. The sequence goes on from NZ_JAMYSN010000052.1 coordinate 10,279, forward strand.
GCAGCGCATTCGTCACCTTGAACCGGGAAATGCGCGAGAGGCTATGGAAACGCGTCCAGGAGCACCCAGGCACGGCGCCCAAGGGCGTCATGAAGCGGCCTGCGACGCAATGGGTCAAGCCGGGCTGATCGGCCGCGTGAAGCACTTGCGTGTGGAGGATGACCTGCGGCATGCATCGCTGCAGGACTTCCGCGAGGAGAACAAATAGCAGCTCCACAACTGGCCATCGCTTTTGCGAGAGGCGCGCATCCCAACGCCGCAAAGGCCGAGCTGAACGCGATACCGCAGGAACTCGCCTCACGCTGATCAACGGTTAACACGGCTAAGGACGCCTAACACTGTCATTGCAAAGAATAGGAAAGGAGTTTTTAGACATTCATTCATCTATCCGTGCTTTCTAATGAGCTATGTCTTTCAGCACCTTCACCCGGATATTGGAGGATGTCGTGGATGATAATTGATGCCGCCAGCGGAGGTTTCCGCATGGCACATCTTACCGCCGACTACGCCTATCTGATCGCGTTCCCGTTTTTCGATCAATACCCAATCAATCACTCAACGACTGTCACCGTCCCGCTGGTTGCGAGCAAAATCCCGCCGGCCTTGGTTTGGAAAAGGGGCCATCCTGGATGCGAATTATGACAAAGATTTTTGAGATCCTGGTGGGAAGCATGGCGATTGGAGCCGTTCTCGCAAATCTTTGCATGCCGGCGAACGCCGCAGTTGGCGACGACGGAACCACTGCCCCCACTGGCACGAGCGGTGCCACTGTCGGAACCGAGTCCCCCGACCATCCGACCAATACGGATCTGCCTCGCATTGTCGACGCTATGTCGAGCGCCGAAATCACTCGGTTCAAGAAGCGCTGCATCGACGTGATCGAGAGCCGGGGCGTTTATGATCGTGACCTGCGCCAGCTCTGCCTGCTGATCTGGCGCCACTAACCAAACCGTTCGCAAGTGCCGGAGCTGTCGACATGACACTCTCCAGTTCCGACAGTAGAGGCCCGCCCACCGAAAGGTTGGCGGGCTTTTAGCTAGCGGCCCTTACCCTACGGTTGGGTAAGTGTTTCCGCCCGATTATCCGCGCCCTAAAAGCGCATCCCCTCGATGCCATCTTCACGCACTTCCCAATCATCCCCACCGTCTAAGTCCGAATGCTTGGCCCTGAAGGTTTCAAGATAGTCGACTATCTGAGGGTCGTTCGGGTCGAACGCTTGCCAATGTGGATCATCATCGACGTTGGCCAGATCGAGAAACTCGGTGATGTCCACCCCGCCATTGAGGGCGGCGACGCCAGAGTTCAAGCCGATGTATCTCAGGTTGAAGTCAAAGCGAAAATCGGGTGACCGGAAGAACTTGGCCCTGTCGCAGTCCGGGAAAGGCCGGGCTCGGAAGTGGTCCATCAAGCGCTGCTTTTCAGCGATGCCTTCAGTAACTGAAATCATGTATGTTTCCGGCCGTGACAGACTTTCGTTGATCCGGCCGGCCGGCTTCCTCATGGCGCCCCAGAGGTGAGGCAAGCCAATTGCAGAGAAGAAATCCTGACCGATCGATTCGCCGGGCCAAAATTTAGGGTTGTATGGTCGAACGACAACACGATCAGGTCCGAGCGCCTCAACAAACGGTCGCAGGATTTCGTAGAAATCAAGTTGATATTCCGCGACTTCGATGGGGCCCGTCAGGTAGTCTTTGACGCATTGCGCATACACGCTCTCAAGCAAGTGATCGAAGCGCCGCAAATAGAACACCACCTTCACCTCGGCGCCAATATCCAACAGACCCTGAAAAAAAGATGGATGAGTGCTGGCTCGCGAAAATTCCTCGCCTGACATCAGCAACGTCTCGCAATCGGAATCGAGTGCGAAGAACGCGCCAACGTTCTGCTCAAACGATTTGCTGTCGTCGTAACCGATTGCGGCTATGCTGTGCTGCGGCCCGAACGCTTCATTGGCCGGGTCGTGGGGGTCGGGGTAATGGATCGAGTTCCCCGCCAACAGATCCCGATTGGAGGCCAGGCTCGCCTGAAGATAAGAGCTTCCAGTCTTGTGAATTCCGCAATGCAAAATAAACTTCTTATAGCGCCTCAATGGCCGCCACTCCCGTTCACTCCTGATTGTTTATCAGGCGCCACTGCGTGCGCTCGGGACCATACCATGGACCGCAGTTGGTGGCATTACTCCGAATGCATACGGCAGGGCAGATGACGGACGCTAGTCCGCGGCGACATTGCGCCGGTGCTTCCAATCGAACGAAATGCCGGCCGGGGCCAGGCGGTAAGTGCTCTCGCCGGAGGTGGATCAGACAGTATGAGCGGCATTGATCTGATCTCCAATCTCGCAGCGACCATGGCTCCGGTCATGGAGCAGATGGGCGTTATCGCAGCTTCAGAACTCGGTCCCGAAACGCTGCAAGATCGAATTCGCGCCGAGGCTTATGCAAGCGGAAGCGTGGTGGTCGGCCGATATGAGGTGGGCTGCGTGGTCACGACGAATGTAGGCACCACGGTCATGCGCCCGCGCTCCCCTCGTCCAGCCCGCTCGAGCTGAAATTGACTGCTCAACGATGGAGGCGGAGAAGGCGCACTAGAGCGGTCCGACCGCTACGGCGATAGCGCCATCAAGACAGCGCTGCTACGTCAGAGCAGCAGGTGAATTGTCACAAGCTCGATGATCAGCAAAACGGCGCACACCGTGCCCGCAAGGGCATAGCCTCTCCAATAGGCACGGATATCCTGATCGGTTTGGAATGCTTCTAGCCAGAGCCCGTCGGGGAAGACGCCAAGGCAAATTGGGATAGGCATCGCGGCTGGCACGATTGTATCAGGTGCTAAAGCATCTCTGCCCAACATGCAGGCGGCTCTCTGACCGCGAAGAACGCATATTAGCCTGCGCTAACTAATGGCGAAAGCCCTTCATCGAAATATCGCCGGCCTGTCCTGATTGTCTCTTTGGTTCTTTCAAACTGGGCAATGGCGTGTCGCCGCAGGAGAGCGGGACAAAGAACAACATCGTCTAGCCCCCTTGACCTGCCAAGAGGCATCTGAACAGGAAAAGGTGACGAAAAGCGCCAGGCGGCGCCGCAAGGCGAAGCTGTGTACGATCTGGAGCTCGCTACCGATCAGGTCATAGCTGGCTCCGGCGCCCCCCAGACCATCTGGCCGCTGGCGAAAATATGCGATCCTGCTAAACTTATCCCGTGTGAACACACATGAATGGGGGCTTTGTGCCGGTATCATATGACCTCATTGGCAAGACAGCCGTCGTAACCGGCGGAGCAAAGAGTATCGGCAAGGCAATCGTAGAGCGCCTTGTAGCGTCGGGTGCTTCAGTGCACGTGTGGGATCGAGATCAGATCGAACTGAAGGGTGTGGTGTCTACGAAGGTCGATATTACCAGCCGCGATCAGGTAACCCATGCGATCAACATGATCGTCGATCGTGGCCTGCGTATAGACTTTCTGGTTAACAACGCCGGTTATCTAGGAACCCTTCACCCGTTTGACCAACACGAACCTGCAGACTGGCGAAGCATCATCGAAACCAATCTGATCGGCACGATGCAAGTGACGCAGTTGGTTTTGCCCCACATGCGAAAATGGGGTGTTGGCCGCATTGTCAATATGGGCTCTTTGGCGGGCAAGGAAGGACTTGCCAACCTTGCCGCCTATTCAGCCTCCAGCGCAGGTATCGTAGTCTTCACAAAGGCGCTTGGGCGTGAGGTTGCCAATACAAACATACGCGTGAACTGCGTCGCTCCTGGGCCAATCGATACTGACATGATCCGAAACCTCGGGGTCGCAGCTGTCGAGACAATGATCGCCGATAGTCCAATGAACCGGCTCGGCCGGGTCGAAGAAGTTGCTCACATGGTGGCCTGGCTGTGCTCGGACGCCAGCAACTTCAATACCGGCGCGGTATTCGACATGTCGGGTGGGCGGGCGCGTTACTAAGCGCCGACTGTCTCGGTGCTTTCAGGTGGCCCGGCGTCACCGTGGACCAAATACTCCCACCCCTAAACGGCGACCTATGTGATCCCCTCATGGCAACTCTGCGGTACGAGGTAAGGCGGGAACCGGATGGGACGTGGACGGTGTTCGACGTGTTCACCGGGCAGCCGGCTATTATGGTGGGCCACCCTTCTGTCGACCTTCCCGACATGGAGTATGCTGAAGAGCTGGCAGCCATCCTGAATGCCAACAACCTGAAGCATAGGCTATATCACGGGAGGTCCCCGAAGGTTCGCCTGACCGAGGTGGCATGACAAGTTAGCCATTCAACCAGCCTTCGTACTGCCCATCCAGGATGGCTCGTCCGATTCCGAGCAAGCATTAGTTATTGAACTACCGACTACGACGGTCTTAAATCGACTTCCCATTGCGTTTCGTAGGGAGGATGTGATGGGCAAGGTGGTGCCAATTCGCAGGGCCACGCCTTGCGTGGAAGTAGTCGGAGCCAGTGGCGAATGGGTAGGGTCGTCCGCATCATAGAGACCGACCAGGAAATTACACGCTCATTCGGCCTGAATCGTTTGCGCTGTCCTTCGCAGAAAGCCAGCGGATACGCCTGCATCTCGACAAAAAGCTCTGGGTGAACGGTGCTAAATCCCCGAGCCGTCCAGTTGCTGGCTGTCTTGCCTCCCCAGGGCGCCGGCATGGAGGCTCGGTTTCGGCAGTAACGTCGAGACGATGCGCTCGACGAGCCTGAAGGTCGATCGTGAAAAATCGGACGCTCAAAGCTCCTGCCTCGGGCCGCGTTCTCGCCGCTCAATGATCGTCGAACTGCCTGCGTAGGTGATCAGGTGAAACCAGACCTATTCCTCGCCCGTCACGCCTCTCTTTCAGCCGTGCGACGACTACATGCTGGCCGCTTTCTGAGGATTTTCACCGCGAAGCTGACGGTCCGCTTGCGGCCCCATCTCAGTCATACCGATCACAGGCAGGGCGTGAAGCGCGCGTCGCATTGCGAGTAGGGAAGGTAGTGTGCTGAGAGTTCTGCAAATTCGCTGAGAGAGGGCGGTCATGGCAGGCTGGTGATGTTCAACGTCACCGATTCCCTGGAAGGAACGCCACCATGACCAAGACAGAAGGTAAATCGACCAGCGCTGCCGTCAAAGACATTCTGCTTTCGAACCCGGAGGGGCTGCACGAAGTGATCCGTGCGGTAATGCAGGAGGTTCTCGAGGCCGAGATGGAGGAGGCGCTGGGTGCTTCGAAGGGCGAACGCACGCCTGAGCGCCTTGGCTATCGCTCGGGTTACTACGGCCGCACCCTGGTCACCCGGGTGGGCAAGCTTGAGCTGCGGGTTCCACAGGACCGGGCGGGTCACTTCTCCACCGAGCTGTTCGAGCGCTACCAGCGTTCGGAGCGGGCCTTGGTGGCAACGCTTGCGGAGATGTATGTCCAGGGCGTGTCGACCCGCAAGGTCAAGGCGATCACGGAAGAGCTGTGCGGTCATGCCTTCTCGGCTTCGTCGATCTCGGCCATCAACAAGCGCTTGGACGAGAGCCTGAAGGCGTTTGCCGAACGACCTCAGGAGCCGTTTCCTTACCTCATCCTCGATGCGCGCTACGAGAAGGTGCGTGAAGCCGGTGTTGTCATGAGCCAGGCGGTGCTGATCGCGGTCGGTAT
>NZ_JAMYSN010000053.1:0-12857 GCF_040321955.1 Mesorhizobium sp. M0217
TTACCTTCAGGGCATGCATCGTGAGATACTCGGCGATGAGGCGCCGCATTGCGGCATCATCGTCAATGACAAGAACATGTTTCAACGGCACACCTGGTTTTGGGGGTTGCGCCCCGATCAGGGTTGCATTACCTGAATCTGCAAGCAAAAGGCTGTATTAGTGATGACATTACTTGAAATTGAACAACTGGTTCTCAAAACCCTCAACGCTCTAGTTGCCGAAAAAGTAGAGGTGTCGATGACAACCAGAATGCGGGATCTCGGCCTCGACAGCCTCGACTATAACGAGCTTGCTACGGCGATCGAGAGCCGACTTGGCTGGTTTGTCGACGATTACAAGCTCTGGCAATACGAGTCCGTAAGGCATGTCGCCGACGCCGTCGCCAGTCAGGAGTTGCGCACCGCGGAACCACCAGCAGTGCGACAAGTGCTGGAGTAGTGCTGTAGGCACAGGTTACGGTGAGGGCAGCTTGGGCGGCGGTAGCTATTGCCATTGCTCCGCTGTGGTTTCTATTCGTGACTGGTGTGTTTGAGAACTGTTGGGTCAGCCCGGTCCATGTCGCAGTGCCGATGCCCCTTTGGTGGCGTTGCCCGCAATTGCGATCGCTGCGCCCAGGGCACCAATGCTGACGGTCGTTGTCAGGCCACCCGTTGAATTGTTGTCAGAGGCAACAGTGCCCACCACACCATCCCAATTGGTGGTCGTATCGACCGACATGTAGTCACGGAACACGCTCTCACTATACGTGGTCACGATCGTTGCCGTCGTACCGGTTGGCACGAGGGCCGACCACACTGACAGATAGACCACACCAGAATTGAAGATGCTTTCCACCTGAGCGAGAAGGGTGGCAGCCACACCCGCAATCGTCATACTGTTGACGGTCACTGCACTTTCGGTGTCAGTTGTCACGATGACACGACGATTAGCGTGTGGCGCGACAAGAAGCGGAATTCTGGTGTGGGTGTAAACGGTCGTGGCAGTCGAGTCTTCGTGAGTGCCATTGAAGACCAGATCTATCGGGAACATTTTCTCCCAGACGCCCGAGCTGCGCACATAGACCTGTCGAGCCTTGGTCCAGAGGCTTGAGATTTTCACCCATACGGCGCTAGCCGCCCCCCAGACCCCGGAGGCTTTGACGTAAAGGGCCATTACGGCTGCACCCAGAAATCACCGTCCACGCCGCCAGAAGGGGCAGCGGCCGAGATCGTGACGCTGCGATTTGCCATCGTGCCGACGCCGAGAAGCGCCTTGGTCTGGGCAATGGACTGCGGTCGACGATAATTGTCCCCGGTGCCGTCACTCGACACGCGACCGACGAAGCTCGTCACAGCGTCGGCACCTGTGGCGTAGGTCGAGCGGTACAAACGCGTCGTGATATCACCAGCGCCATCGCGCTGAGGCGATGAACATGTATGGCGAGAGCAGAACGTTTGGGGCGGGACGAAGAGGTTGCGGAGGGCTGACAAGGTCGAGACGAAGCGTTGCAGGCCTCCCGGCGATCGGACCTCTGCATCATCCGCTCCCGTTTTCGCGGCGGCACATGGGAATTCTCCGCTCCGTTGTTCAACCCCTTGTGCGACCGGTGCTTGACGTCCGGCATCACCTGTCGCTTTGCCGCTCCATACGAGCGCAGCTAGTCGGTGATCATGCGCTTCGGCGCGAGCCCCTGCTTCTTCAACGGCCGCGTCAGCAAGCGCTTGGCGGCCTTGGTGTTGCGGCGGTTTTGCACGATTTCGTCCAGCACATATCCATCCTGGTCGACGGCGCGCCACAACCAAAGCTTTTTGCCGGGCGATGGTGACGACCACTTCGTTCAGGTACCAGACATCATTCCGGCACGGCGGCTTGCGGCGCAAGCAGCGAGCGCAGTCCAGCCCGAACTTAGATGCCCCACCGGCGACTTGTCTCATACGAAACCACGATGCCGCGTTCCAGCAGCATTTCCTCAACCAGGCGCAGGCTCAGCGGAAACCGGAAATAAAGCCAGAGCGCGTGGGCGATAATAGGCGGCGGAAATCGGGGGGCGTGTAGCTGACGGCGGGCGTATTCATGCCCCCCGGCGTCCATGTCGCAAATCTTGACGATTGCTTGTGTGTCAAGCCCGCCGCAGGTCTCAACGCGTTCATATGCAGACATTGTGAAAATCGCCCTATTCCGCCTTTTTTTACCGCCCCTTAAGTCCCCCGCTCGCATGCTTGTCGATGCATTGAACTCATAGCCATCGGCCAAGGATTTTGGAAAATATGGTTCCGCTCGCAGCAGAAAACGTGAGAGTCGCTGTAGGCCTAACGTCAAGGGGAGAGAGCGGTTTGATTGGACGAAATGGGTACCGGAGTACCGAGTCATGAAGCCACGAGGTAATCTGGTCCGACTGAAGCAATTTCAGGTGAATGAGAAGCGGCGACAGTTGCACCAGCTAGACATCATGATTGCCGATTTCGAACGCATGGCGCGAGAACTGGACTTCCAGATAAACGCCGAGGAAACGAAGGGCGGCATCTCCGATGTCAATCATTTCGCTTATCCGACGTTCGCCAAGGCCGCTCGCCTACGTCGTGACAACGTCAAGAATTCGCAATCGGACCTTCTGCGGCAGAGAACCGCAGCCGAGCCATGCCTCGCCGAGGCTGAAGCAGAGCTCTCCAAGGCGCAATTGCTAGAATCGCGCAGCGGCAGAGGCCACGACCTCGAACCCGGCAACCGAAGCGCCATGATCGGCTGAGCCGGACGGCTTCAGCGCGCCTCAATTCGCGACACCGACTGGCCGTTGGCGCGCGAGAGGCGTGCGGGCACTGTAAAGATATCAGCGTCTTGATGCAGCGATAGCTGGTCGGGACGGCTGTCATGCTGCGGCGACATACGCGATTTTGTCCAGATTTGCATAGCGGCGTTACGCAGGTATGGGGGAAAGTGGAATTGGTTGGCAATCGGATCATCGGTGGAGACGAACCGCTGCCGGCGGACCGGCGCCTGGCGGCAACGCCTGGCGCTTTCGGCGGCGGCGGTAACGGCAAAGCAGGCTGGCCGCGTCGAGGATGAAGCGGCCCCTGCGTGATGCCGTTCTGCTCACGGCCGGGAGACGGGGTCGGCCCCGCCGGCCGGATGCTGCTCGCTTGGCGCGGCACCGTAAAGTCAACCGACAGCTTATGAAGATGTGCTTACATTGGGCCATGTCAGAAGTTGCTCGTGGTCCGCTCTATGGTCGCCACCGCTTTCCCCCGAGATCATTGCGCACGCGGTATGGCTCTACTTTCGCTTTCCGCTCAGCCTGCGCATGGTTGAGGACATGCTGGCGGCCCGCGGCATCATCGTCACGCATCAGACCGTTCGAAGCTGCGCGCAGAAATTCGGACGGCATTTCGCCCAGGAGATCAATATCAGCCGGCTGCCTGGGCGACAAATGGCATCTCGACGAATGTGTCGTGGCTATCAGTGCAAGAAGCAGTGGCTCTGGCGTGCCGTCGATCAGGACGGCTTCGTCCTCGAAGTGCTGGTACAAAGCCGCCGAAATGCCAAGGCGGCAAAGCGTCTGATGCGCAAGTTGCTGAAAGCTCAAGGGCGGACACCACGGATCATGATCACCGACAAGCTCCGATCCTATGATGCCGCCATGCGCGACCTCATGCCCGGCGTCGAACACCGGTCGCACACAGGCCTGAATAATCGAGCGGAAAATTCGCACCAGCCGACCCGACGACGCCAAAGGATCATGAAACGCTTCAAGTCGGCACGCCAGCTTCAGCGGTTCGTTTCCATCCATGATCCGATTGCCGACCTGCTCACTTTCCCTGCAATGCGCTGTCATCGGCTCAACATCGAGACCTGCGTAACGCTCCCATGCAAATCTGAACAAAATCGCGTGTGTCGCCACAGCGTGACAGCCGTCCCGGCCAGCTATCGCTGCATCAAGCCGCTGAAACTTACAGTGCCGGGCGCGCTGCTACCTGAATTTCCTTAACGCTCATTCAATGTGACAGCACCGATTCTTCTCAACCGCGGCATGCCCTAAATCGCCACCTGCGTGCCGATCTCGACCACACGTCCGGTCGGGATCTGGAAATACTCCGTCGCATCGGCCGCCGAGCGGGCGAGCCCGATGAACAGCTTGTCCTGCCACACCGGCATGCCGGAATTGGGCGATGCCTTGAGCGAGCGCCGCGACAGGAAGAACGACGTCGTCATGATGTCGAACTTCCAGCCCTGCTTGCGGCAGATCGCCAGCGCGCGCGGAATGTTGGGCTGCTCCATATAGCCGAAGGTCAGCGTCACCCGCATGAACAACTCGTTGACTGTCTCCATCTTGACCCGTTCGCTGTCGGGCACCAGCGGCTGCGGTGCGGTGACCACCGACAGAATGACGTTCTGCTCGTGCAGCACCTTGTAGTGCTTCAGGCTGTGCATCAGCGCTGTCGGCGCGCTTTGCGGATCGCTGGTCAGGAACACGGCGGTGCCGGACACCAGCTGCGGCTTCTTCTTCAGCAGATTGCCGGCGAGGAAATCGAGCGGGATTTCGTTGCGCCGGGTCTTGTCGAACAGATAGCGGCTGCCGCGCACCCAGGTCCACATCGCCAGAACGATGGTGAAGGCCACCGCAAGCGACGCCCAGCCGCCCTCGAACACCTTCACGATGTTGGAGGCAAAGAAGCCGATGTCGATGAAGGCGAACACCGCCGTCATCGCCACCGCCACCCACAGGCGCCATTTCCAAATGCGCGTCATGACGACGAACAGCAGCACCGTCGTCACCAGCATGTTGCCGGTCACCGAGATGCCATAGGCCGAGGCCAGCTTGCTCGATTCGCCGAAACCGACCACCAGCAGCATCACCGCCAGCGCCAGCAACAGATTGACACGTGGCATGTAGATCTGGCCCGACTGCCGTTCCGAGGTGTGCAGGATTTCGAGACGCGGCAGCATATTGAGCTGCACCGCCTGCCTGGTCAGCGAGAAGGCGCCGGAGATCACCGCCTGGCTGGCGATAACCGTCGCGGCGGTTGCCAGCACCACCATCGGGATCAGCGTCCAGCCTTCGTTCATCTCGAAGAATGGGTGGCCGACGTGACCGTTCTTCGCCAGCACGAAAGCGCCCTGCCCAGCATAGTTGAGCAGCAGGCAGGGAAACACGATCCACAGCCAGGCGACCACGATGGGCCTGCATCCGAAATGGCCGAGATCGGCATAGAGTGCTTCGGCGCCGGTGACGGCGAGGAAGATGGCGCCGATGGTCACGAAAGCGACGTCGGGCGAATGGATCAGGAAGGCGACGATGTAGTGCGGGCTCACCGCCCACAGGATTTCTGGATCGGCGATGATGTGGTTGAGACCGGAAAGGCCAATTGCCAGGAACCATACGGCGGTCACCGGGCCGAACACCAATCCCACCCCGCCGGTGCCAAAGCACTGCACCGCGAACACCATGGCCAGGATGACCAGTGTCAGCGGCACCACATAGGGCTGGAAGGTCGGCGTGACGACGTTCATACCCTCGACAGCCGACAGCACCGAAATCGCGGGCGTGATGACCGCGTCGCCGAAAAACAGCGAGGCGCCGACGATGCCGATGCCCAGGATCACCGCCGACCGCTTGGGGAAACTGCCGCGCGCTAGCGCCATCAGCGACAGCACGCCGCCCTCGCCGCCGTTATCGGCGCGCAGCACGAACATGATGTACTTGATGGTGACGATGATAGTCAGCGACCAGATGATCAGCGACAGCACGCCGAGGATATCGCCGCGCTCGGCGACATTGCCGCCCGACGACGCCACCAGCGCCTCACGGAACGCGTAGATCGGGCTGGTGCCAATATCGCCATAGACAACGCCGAGCGCGCCTAGCATCAGCACCTTGGGGCTTTGCTGTTCGATTGCCGGATGGCTCGACTGTTCGACGGGTTCTGCCTCGCTACCGGTATTGGTAAGGACCATGGACGACACTCCGATAAGGGGCGGCCCTCTACCTTTGCTGCACTGCAATATCAAGTGCCGCGACGTAATGGCTCCGGATGCGGACCGCATTTGTTGCCGCACCGGCGGATTGTCTCATACGAAACCACGATCCCGCTCCCGGGCCATTTCCTCGACGAGACACAGGCTCAAGGGGACCTGAAGGAGGGCCAGACCGGATGGGCGATGATCTGCGGCAGGAAACGATGGCGCTGCTTGTAGCTGACGGCATATCTTTCTCCTTTGTGTGTCTGCCAGACGAGCGGGCGGGCACGGAAGTGGTCGCGCTCTGGCTGCCAGACATACTCGTCCAACCTGATGAAAACCTGACTTGTACACCCAGCCCAAACAGGTGCGAGGGGTCGGTTATTACCAAAGGCTCTGAGGGCTGATTCTCTAGGGTTTCCGCCCAGATTGATCCGTGCCCCTTGTTGTGTTCCGCCCCGGGTTGATCGGAGGCTCCAACTCCTGAGAAGGTGGAACCATGACAAGCAAGGCGACCAACAAGTTCTCTCCCGAGGTCCGGACCCCCCGCGGTGCGGCTGGTTCTGGATCACGAACGCGAGCATACGTCGCGCTGGGCGGCGGTTTCATCGATCGCCGCCAAGATCGGCTGCAAGAAAGCCGAGCGTGACGGCGGCGTGCGCGCCGGAGTTCCCACGGATGCTGCGACGAAACTGAAGGCTCTGGAACGCGAGAGCCGCGAGCTTCGCAGGCCAACGAGAGCAGGGCTTCCGCGTATTTTGCCCAGGCGAAGCTCGACCGCCGGTTCAGGCCACGATCGCGTTCATCGACGATCACCGCAAGGCGCATGGGGTTGAGCCGATCTGCAAGGTGCTGCCGATCGCCCCGTCGACCTACCACGACCATGTCGCCAAGCGCGTCGACCCCTGCCGGCTGTCGGCTCGGGCAAGATGGGATACAGCCTCGAAGCATGAGGTCCGACGGTTTGAGGCGAACTTCCGCGTCTACGGCGTTCGCAAGGTCTGGCGGCGGTTGCGTCGCGAGGGCTTCGACGTCGCCCGCTGCACGGTTGCCCGCTTGATGAAGGCCATGAGCCTCGAAGGCATCGTCCGCCGATCCGCACTACGGTGAGCGACAAGGCCGCACCTTGCCCTCTCGACCACGTCAACCACCAGTTCCACTGCTCCGCGCCGAACATGCTGCGGGTCTCCGACTTCACCTGCGTCGCGACCTGGACGGGCTTCGTCTATGTCGCCTTTGTCATCGACACCTATGCCCGTCGGATCTTCGGCTGGCGGGTGAGCCGGACGGCGCATGCAGCCTTCGTTCTCGATGCCCTGGAACAGGCTCTCGATGATCGGCGGCCCGTGCGGGTAGGCGGGCTCATCCATCACAGCGATAGAGGCAGCCAAGGCGGATTCAACCGGATCGTCGCAACACCGGCATCATACTGTCCCCCAAGGAGTTGGTCGAGGAGTTCGGCAGGTGTTTTCCAGCCGAGCGTTTTGCGCGGTCTTGTGTTGATAGCATGGGCGACTGCGTCCAGTTCCCGGGCTGTGTGCCGACTGAGATCCGTGCCCTTTGGAAAGTACTGTCTCAGCAAGCCGTTGGTGTTTTCGTTGGAGTCTCGCTGCCACGGGCTTGGGGATCGCAGAAGAAAATCTCGAGCCCGGTGTCGATGCGCAGGTCGGCTGCTGCGCCATTTCCGCTCCATGGGCCCAAGTCAGCGACTGACGCAGTTGCTCGGGAAGTTTGCCCATGGATCGGGCTATGGCTCTGCGGACTGCTTCAACGCCGTGGCCGGCAAGTGGTGGACCGTTCTTGATGCGCAGGCTCTGCTGATAGCCATTGCATGCGCGGCAGGTGAAGCACGCATTGTGAAGCGTGAACTTCGTTCCACGAGCGTACCGATCGCCTAGCTTCCGAGGCCAAGGATGAGGTCGCCTTCCCAATGTCCGGGGACAGCCCGATCGGCAATTTCGGCCGGACGGTCGCTTATTATAAGGGCGTCTCCAATGAAGGACTTGTTGCGAACTCGGGCCCGTTCGCGCGGTACGCGCGTTCGGGCGGTACGCGCAACGCTCGGCCTGAACGCAGACATGCGGTCAGTCCTCGGCGCAATGCTCCGCGTCCTTGAATGTACAAGGACTGATAGATCGTCTCGTGGCTGATCCGCATGGTTTGATCCTCTGGGTAATCGATCTGAAGCCGATTTAGCGATCTGCTCGGGGCTCCAGGTTGCCGACCACCTCCGGCTCTGTCGTTTTTTCCACACCCACCTTGGGGCCCTCGAATGAGGCGCCATTGGGGTTGGTGACTTTGCCGGCCAAGCGCTCCTCAACATATTCACGCAGAGCCGGATTGACCGCCAGCTTGCCAGGAGGCCGGCGGGACTCACGATCGGCGTGCCATTGGGCGGCACTGGCCGGTAATCCAGATTGCCGCTACGCGTCGCGGCATTGCGCCTGACCTCCCGCGAGATTGTGCTCGGCGGCCGACCTAGCTTACGAGCAATGGCCCGGATGCCGATCCCCTTGGCAAGCTCAAGCGCAATATCCTCGCGCTCCCGAAAGAAAGATATCGCCCCGAAGGCGGCTTCGCCCACGGCGCCAAATGCGTTGGCGGCATCCCTCCTGTACTCCGAAACCAGCGCGGACCAAGAGGCGTTGATGTACCGGCATCCAGTGCGGCCTCCTCGCTCGAATGTCCCAAGGCAATAGCTTGCCAGAACCGGAAGCGATTCTCACGCTGCCAGGCAGGCGGACGCCCGGGCGAATCCAGCTTCTTTCGAGTGCACCGATCGAAGCGCGTTGGTGAACCGTCATTGCCACCTCCAATCCCTTGGTGTCGCGACGACCGGTTGAATCCGCCCAATACGTCAGCATTCGATACACCGAGCGCTTGGCGGAGGCCGGCGTCGAACCCTCGGTGGGCAGTGCCGGCGACTCTTTCGATAATGCTCTCGTCGAAACGATCAACGGTCTTTACAAGGCCGAGGTGATCCATCGACGCGGACCCTGGCGCTCATTTGAGGCCGTCGAGTTCGCCACGCTCGAATGGGTCGACTGCTTCAACAATCGCCGGCTGCTGGAGCCCATCGGCAACATCCCGCCGGCCGAAGCCGAGGAACGCTACTACGCCATGTTGGATGAACCAGCCATAGCCGCGTAACTCAAACGAAACGGCCTCCGGAAAGCCCGGGGCAGTTCACATCGCATTTGATGCCAGCTTCATCGTATTTTCTTCGGCTTGGACGGGCACTTGGCAGACCCACAGAGCTGGGAACCCTTTGCCATACTACAACTGTAACATCATATCGGTTTAGCAGGTCAAGCTTCGGTGGTAACCTCTGGGTAGAATAACTACTTTGGAGGCGAGCAATGGATCGCGATAACAAACGGGCACGCGCAGCTGCAAGATCATCTCAAGGCGTGGGGAGCAGTAGCCTCCGTGACGTTCCAGAGGGGCCATTGAGCGATGTTGCAGAACGGCTGGTAACCGCTAACCCGCGCGATACAGCGCGAAATCTTGGGGGCTTCAAAGGCCTCGGGACGCACGAGCGAACAGCCGTTCGGGGCACTCAACCCGGGCCAGAAACTGACCTCGCGAGATTTGAAAGGCGGACCAATCGGCTTGGACGATCAGCCATCAATCTGGCCGCGACATTAACAGCCGAATTGGGGTACAGCACGGATGACATAGCATTGCAGAAAGTCGGAGCGGCCAGTAATCTAGGCAATTACCTAACGCCAGGGCTGCAAGATGCTATTGTTAATCGCATTGGCAACATGGATCCGCCGTCGCAAGCTCTCGGAACTTATTACGTTGCGCCACACTTCAGTAAGTTTACTGAGGAAAACAAATCTCGCATTCTTGATCAGGCCATTGGATTGGCTTCTTCTGATCCGGATGGCAATGTCAGAAACATGGCATCCAATGCTATTCTCAACATGTATCACCAGTTCGACGCAAATCAACAGGCCCAAGCTCACTCAGTTTTTCCCGGCATGCAAGACATCTTGCCGCACATGCCGCCGCCGCAGCATGCAGCAGAGGAACGGAGTGCGAATCTGGACGGCCACATAGCAGGTATTGAGGCTGCAGTCCGTGATACAGTAGGCCCGCAAACCTCCTATGAACAGCTGCAGCGGGGTGCTCAAGTCGGGCGGTCCATAAGCCAAGCCTACAATCACGCCCGAGAGGACCTAATGGAGGCCACCAGAAGCAGAGATCGCTCCGGCCGTTGATGTCTCGGCCATGGTACAGTGACGCTTTCTCTCCCGAATTCCGTCTACGGCCTTGCCGTTTCCAATTCGCTGGCCGTTGACGTACCTGCTTAGTGTAACTTTCAAAAACCACGTCTGCCGGGTGATGCGCTGCAAGCATCGCACCACCCACTGCGGCATCGATCTGTCGAGCGGCGACATCGCGCGACGCCGGTTCGGTCTCTGAAGCACGCGCAGCATTAGCTACGGCTAATCCGGCAATGGAACAATGCTTTCAACAAAAACGACGCCCCCCAACATAGCCATTAGCATCGCGTGCTCACTCGCCGTGGGCTTCTGTGCGGCAAGTCTTTACGCAACCTTCCGCCACGGCGGCAGCGGCGAGGCTCTGATGGCGTTTGATGTCCGTGCCTTTTGGTTTGAAACGCCCTTCTATTTGGGTTTCGCAACCCCCGTTTTCTATCGGGGCGCGGCTATCGTGCTCTCGACGTCCGCGGTCGTCTTGCTGATTCAGCAGATCGTATTGCGCCGCAAGCTCGAACACCACGGGACGGCTCGTTGGGCTCGAGTGGATGAAATGCGACGCACGGGATATCTGCGACGATACCGTGGCGTGACAGGGCCGGTGTTTGGGAAGACAAGTGGCCCTTTCTGGCCTGGCTACTTCCTGACCAATGGCGAGCAGCCTCACAGCCTCATCGTTGCACCGACCCGCGCTGGCAAGGGCGTCGGCATAGTCATTCCAACGCTACTTACATTCAAAGGCTCGGTGATAGCTCTGGACGTCAAGGGGGAGCTCTTTGAGCTCACCTCGAGGGCGCGCAAAGCCGCAGGTGACGACGTGTTTAAATTCGCGCCGCTGGATTCGGAGCGGCGCACAAACTGCTACAATCCGCTGTTGGATCTTATAGCGCTGCCTCCACAGCAGCAATTCACCGAAGCCCGCCGCTTGGCGGCAAACCTGATTACGGCCAAGGGGGAGGGCGCGGAAGGTTTCGTCAGCGGCGCGCGAGATATCTTTGTCGCGGGAATCCTTGCCTGCATCGAGCGGGGCACGCCAACAATCGGCGCCGTCTATGACCTCTTCGCCCAGCCGGGGGAGAAGTTTAAGCTCTTCGCGCGACTCGCCATGGAGACTCAGAACAAAGAGGCACAACGCATCTTCGACGACATGGCGGGGAACGATACGAAAATCCTAACCTCCTACACTTCCGTGCTCGGCGATGGCGGGCTCAACCTGTGGGCGGATCCCGCTGTAAAGGCGGCCACAAGTCGCTCGGACTTTTCGGTCTATGATCTTCGCCGTCGCAGAACGTGCATCTATCTTTGCGTTGGTCCGAACGACCTTGAGGTGATCGCGCCTTTGATACGCTTGTTTTTTCAGCAAATCGTTTCAATTCTGCAGCGGTCGCTGGCCGGCCGGGATGAAAAGCACGAGGTTCTCTTCCTGCTCGATGAGTTCAAGCACCTGGGTAAGCTGGAGGCGATCGAGACCGCAATCACGACTATCGCGGGCTACAAGGGGCGTTTCATGCTCATCATCCAAAGCCTTTCGGCACTGACGGGGGCTTATGGAGAGGCTGGCAAGCAGAATTTTCTCAGCAATACCGGACTGCAAGTGTTCATGGCCACGGCTGATGACGAGACTCCGAACTACATTTCCAAGGCCATCGGTGAATACACGTTTGAAGCCAAATCGATTTCCCACAGCCAGGCGCGAACGTTCGACTGGACCATTCAGAATTCACATCAAGGTGCACCGCTATTGCGTCCCGAACAGGTTCGGCTGCTCGATGACGACTACGAGATTGTTCTCATCAAAGGTCTGCCACCATTAAAATTGAGGAAGGTGCGTTATTTCTCGGATCGCATTCTGAAACGCATCTTTGAACGCCAGACAGGCGCCCTCCCGGAGCCGGCGCCCTTGACGGGAGCAGAGGAGGCGCTCTCCGCCGAATCTCAACTCGATGACCCGCTGTGTGAATTGGCGCAGGACTTTGACGATACAGTTTGATGTGAGGCTGTGTGGACCCCGCGAGAAAATCCATCCCGTGTAGCAGCTTTGTGGCAGGTGCAGGACGCCGGCTTGGAAGAGGGGCAAGCGGGCCAAGCCCGGCAACTTGAGCAGCACGTGTCCGAGGCGCTCCGGCCGCTGTTCGATGGTCGAGCTGACGAGCCGCCAACCAATCCAGAGGAGCTTCTGCGACTGGAACAGGGGGTTTCGCGAGGTGCTTCAGCGAGGGCAGGATCATCAAGCCGCCTCGTCTTTTTTCAGCAACCCAGGGATGCCCGATGGACGGGATGACCTCAACAGAAGCGTGTCGGAGGATTTCGCAAGCTCTGGGACGCCGGAGTTCGGGCCGCCGCCCCCAGTCTTGGCTGCCAGCCAACAGCAGATCCGCCCTTCGCCGGATGAGCTTGACCATGCAACCACCTGCCACCCGAGTGAGTCGTCCCAACAATGAACATTCACCAGCGCTGTTGTGGTCAGCGCAGACGCAGAGGGCCCTGAATGCGCCGCAAGCCGTCGCCATTCAGCAGCAGCTGAGCGAAATCGGCAATTCAGGCGGCCGCGTGCATATGCAGAGAGGGGCTGATGCGATCTCCGGACCGGTAGCTCTCGCTGTAATTGATCAGGCTGGTACTGTTGGAAGGCTTGATCAGCCTCGTCACCCCAATCTCCAGCATAGCTCACTGTCACGCGGCCAACGTGCCTCCGT
>NZ_JAMYSN010000054.1:0-7802 GCF_040321955.1 Mesorhizobium sp. M0217
CCGCGTTATTTGGGGCGCCCGCGCCTTTTTTTATAAATAAATTTTTTTACCCCTAATTTTCTTTTTCAATTTGGGTTCTTTTAAATTTTGGGCGGGGGGGGGGTTACTGCGCCCCCCCACCAGCGTTTTGGACGGAGCCGGTGCTTCCGACCCAGTGACTCCGATGTTCCGTCGGGCCACGCCGGAGCGGCTACGCCGCCTCATCCAGCGTATTGAAGGCGGCCCGGTGCGACGTGACGAAGTCCTGAACTGTCATTGGCGGCACGCCCGTCACTTCCGCGATGATCTTGTCGGCGCCCGAGAAGATGCCGTTTTGGTAATCGAGGGCGATCGCGCAGAAATGCTGGATCAGAAATTCCGGCAAGCCAAACTTTTCCAAGCGCTCGCGATAGGCGGGGATGGTCAGCGGCTGGTAGCTGATCTTGCGGCCGAGCACCTCGCTGATGGCTGCGGCGATGCCCGGCTGGTCGAGCTCGGTCGGTCCATGAAGCGTGTAGGTCTTGCCGATATGGGCGACCGGCTCCACTAGCAGTGCTGCAATCAGGCGGGCCTGGTCCTCGGCAGCGATGGGAGCATGACGACCAGCGCCATAGGGCAGGTCGATGATGCTCTGTTCGACGATCGTCTTGCGCGCGAACGGGTAGAGCAGCCATTGCGAGAAAAAGGTTGGCCGCAGGTGGATGGTGGGAACGCCCGACCAGTCGAAGACCCGCTCGGCGATCCAGTGATCGCGCGCTGCATGACTCTTGGAATCCTCGCGCGCGGAGATCTGCGACATGTTGATCACGGCCTTGAGGCCGGCGCGCTTGGCCGCATCGGCGAAATAGGCCGTCGTCTGGATGATGCCGGGACGGACGGGGTAGCAGAAATAGGCGGCGGTGGTGCCGGCGGCGGCGCGGATATCGTCGTCATGCTCGAACAGGTCGCCGACCACGACCTCGGCGCCTTCGCCGCGAAGCGCCTCGGCCCGCTGGTCCTCCTTGTGGACCAGCGCCCTGACGGGATGACCCTTTTCGAGCAGGCGTTGGACGGTGTAGCGGCCGGTCTCACCGGTCGCGCCGGTAACGAGGAACTTGTCAGTCATTTCTAACTCCTTGTGTCTGGCTGCATCATAATGTGTGTAATTACACACAATTGGGTAAAAAAGGGAGCTACCCGCCGAGGTTCAGCTCCAGGATTTCATCGCGCATGCGCACGGCACGATCCTGTCCAACCTCCCGCTCAAACGCGGCCTGGGCGTTTTTCCAGAGAGGAATGGCTTCCGTCACCTTTGCAACGCCCGAAGGGGAGAGCGTGATATCGAAAGCACGGCCGCTATCGGCTCTGCCGGCGACGACCCATCCGGCCGCCTGCAGCGGCTTCAGCGCGCGGACGAGAGTCGTGCGTTCCATGCTCAGCATTTCGGCGAGGCGGGTGATCTTGAGGCTTTGGTAGGCTTCCAGCAGAGACAAAATCGAGAATTGCGAGACCGACAGTCCGGCAGGCGCCAGATGACTGTCGTAAAGACGGCTCAGATGCCGCGCGTTCTGGCGGGCGGCAAGGGCGTAACAGAGATGAGGACCAGTAGGTGTCGGCATGGGGCATATCTAAATGTGCAATTGCACAGTGTCAAGTCCGAACCTCGGCGCTCTACCTGCAATTACCAGAGTCGGCACAACCCGGCTCCTCGGCTCATTTCTTGAAGTGCAATTACACACTAAGCTCGGGAACGTCGCAGTTGAGTCTGGATCGCGCTCACGCGGCCATCCCACAAATCACGCCATCCGGAGAAACGACATGTCGAGCAGCAACGGAGAAAAGCACCCATTCCTCGATGATCTTGCCGATGACGCCGAACTGAGAGGGACGGTCCTGCGCCGTTCGGTTTCGGGTCGAGACAAGATCAAGTACCTGGTCGAGGCCGTCGGCACGCTCTACGCCTCGCAGACGCCCACCTCCTATGGGGCGATCGATCAGCGCCATTTCCTGCAATACAAGGCAACACTTCGCGCCGGCCTCGATCTGGAAGCGGTAGGCGTCATCGAGCGTGACGAGACCGGGCTCGTCCGGCGGGTGACGATGACGTTTGCGCCTCTGGACGCTGCGCTGTCACTGTCGGCAGGACTGTGCGGCATCATCGGGGAGAAGTTTGGTGACGATCTCTTTTACAACGCGCCGGTGAACGAGGTCGCCGGGTCCTGATTGCCAGATCAGCATACGATCACACGCAAAGGCGGGGGGCCCGGCTACGGCCAGCCCCCGGCCTTTTGCACGCCATCAGCCGCGAAGGAACGCCAGCAGGTCGGCGTTCAAGCGGTCCTTGTCGACATGCAGCAGCCCATGGGAGCCGCCTTCGTAGACAATGAGCTTGGCGTGCGGAACGAGCCCGGCGGTCAGTTTCGCGGAGATTTCCAGCGGGACGATCTGGTCGTCACTGCCGTGGACCACGAGCGCGGGAACGGTGATCTTCTTGAGGTCGTCGCGGAAATCGGTTTCCGAGAAGGCGCCAAGCGCGTGATAGGCAGCAAGAAACCCGGTTGCCTGTCCCTGACGCCAGTAGCTCTCCCGCAGGCCTTCCGAGACGTGCGCGCCCGGACGGTTGAAACTGTAGTACGGCATGGTGACGTCGAGATTCCACTGCGACCGGTTTGCCTGCACGGCGGCGCGGAACGTATCGAACAGCTCCTTGGGCGCGCCGTTCGGATTGGTTGCGGTCTTGAGCAGGAAGGGTGTCACCGAGGAAACGAAGGCGACCTTGGCGACGCGGCTCTGGCCATGGCGCGCGATATAGCGTGCGACCTCGCCACCGCCCATCGAATGACCGACGAAGGTCGCCCCGCGCAGATCGAGTGCCTCGACCAGCTGCGCCAGATCATCGGCGAAGGTGTCGTAGTCGTAGCCACCGGACGGCTGGCTCGACCGGCCAAAACCCCGACGGTCATGGGCGATGACGCGGTAGCCATTCTGCAACAGGAAGAACATCTGGTCCTCCCAGGCGTCGGACGAGAGCGGATAGCCATGGCTGAACACCACGGCCGGCCCGGTGCCCCAGTCCTTGAAGTAGAGGCAGGTGCCGTCTTTCGTGACGAGGCGATCGCCTGTGGCCTTGCCGGCGCGGGCAGGCGCGGGGGTCTTTGCATCGGCGGGGGATGCACCGGCGCCAACTGCTGCAAGCCCGACGCCGGCGATGGCGACCCCTTTCAGCAGGTTGCGCCGGGAAGCGCTGTCGGGTGTTGAGATCGTGGACATGAGGGAACTCCGTGAGGTTATGCGGCCTGGCGGCGCGAGTGGCGAATGTGGTTGGACGTGTCGGCGCGATGTTCAGGTGGCGTGCGAGATTAGAAGCCGAGCCTGCGCAGATCCTCGGCGACGAACATATGGCCGCTACGGTTCTTGACGCTCGGCAGCTCGGAGACCTTTGCGCGCCAGGAGTTGAGCGCGGAATGATCGTCAGAGATGGCAATGCCGGCGGCGTCGGCGAACATCAGCCCGGCAAAGACTGTAATGTCGGCCATCGAGAACACATCGCCGGCGACGAACGACTGGTCCTGCAATACTCTGTCGAAATACGTCATGCCGGCAACCGCCTTATCGCGCTGGCGATTGCCCCAGTCCTGACGACCGGCCCATTCCGGGCTCTTGAACACTTGCAGTTCGGCGCCGAGGCCGGGCGTCGCGTGATGGAAGTAGTTGCCGACGGCATCGAGCAGCTCGGTTTCGGCCCTCTTCTGCATCATGTGGATGACGGCCTTTTCCTTTGGCGTCTTGCCGGTGAGCTTCGGGTCGCCGTCGAGATTGTCGAGATATTCGGTGATGGCGGTTGCCTCGGCGATATACGTGCCATCGTCGAGCTGCAGGACCGGCAGTACGCCGGACGGGTTCTTTTCGAGGAAGGCCGGTTGTTTGTGCTCGGCGCCAATGAGATCGACGGAGACGAACTCGACCTGCGGTTCGAGACCCTTCTCGGCGAGCACGATGCGGATACGGGCTGGATTGGGAAAGCCCGGGCGATCGAAGATTTTCATGGGAGGTTCCTTCTGTCTGTCTATCGATAGATAGATTGCAGTCGTCGTTTATCCCTTCCCTTTTGTCGCGTCAACAACTATCTATCGAGTGATAGGTATGGATCGACGATGGCTAAAACCAAAACGGATATGCGAGAGGCGGTCATGACCGCCGCAAAAGCGACGGTGCAGTCGCGTGGCTACAATGCGCTCAGCTTTCGCGAACTGGCGAAAGAGGTGGGGATAAAAAGCGCCAGCGTGCATTACCATTTCCCTACCAAGGGCGACCTCGGCGCCGCATTGGCGCGTCGCTATACGGAGGAGGGGGCAAGCTATCTGGCGGAGTTGCTGGCGACGTCGAAGGACGCAACCTGGTGCATGGATCGATATGCGGAGATCTTTCGCTCGGCACTGACCAACGACAATCGGATGTGCCTATGCGGCATCATGAGCGCGGAGCTCGACGACCTTCCCGCTGAGGTTCGAACCGAAGTGGACAGGTTCGCCGAGACGAACGTCGACTGGATCGCGCAGGTCTTGGCGCGGGCCAAGCCTGCGGCGAGCGAGCAACAATTGCGGGAGCACGCGATGGCAATCTTCGCTGCCATCGAGGGCGCTCAACTCATCGCGCGCGGCTGCCAGGACATCGGCATCTATGACCGTACGATCCGAGCCTACCGAGCGACAGGTCTCATCCCGTAACGATTGACGGCACGCCCAATCAGACTTTGCTCGCTGCTGATTGAGAGCGGGCGAGAGTTTGTGTGCACGTGAGTTGGTCTTAACGCGCGAGCCGTTCGGTTAGCTTCACTCTGGATCATCGCTTCAATCGCTCGACCCCGATGCTTCACGCTTCTGCACTGAGATTACAAGGCGTTCGCCAGGGAGGAGGCAAGCCTGCAAGCGGCCGAGCATAGCAATGAGGCGCATCTAGATTGGATAGCGGGCATCACCGCATTCAACGCGGTTGTGCTCGAAGGACGTAAAGTCGTCTTCGTCGCGGTTGCCGTGCACGGCGGAGAGACCGGCGCGCAGATCCTCGCGAATGGCCTCGCCGTGCCTGGGGTCGGCAAACAGGCGGCGCAACGTCGCCTGGATACGCTTCCGTTCGCCCTTCTGGGTCAGCATGTCCTGCATCCAATGCAAGGCCTGGACGACCCGCATCCCCGGCCGATCCGCCCCAATAGAGGCGGCTAGGGGCAGCGTATTTGAAGTGGATTTCCTGCGTGCCGAGTTTGATTGGCTTCAACCGCGCATCGACCAGCACTTCTATTCGAGCGGGGACGGCGGTCGTCAGGCCAAGGTCGTTGGCGGCCGTCATACCATCGACGACGGCGCGCGCCCGATCGCGGCGCGTGACGGCGCGGATCACAGCGCGGCAATCCGGCACGGTGGCGCGGCCAGTCAGGTTGTTCGTGCGCGGCCGGTCATAGAGGCCTCGCTCGATCCGGCGCAGCTCCCCCGGCGGTTGCCAGGCGCTGCAGGGTTTTGTCCACGGCGGCGCGCGCGCCGAGATCGGCGAAGTCGCCGGGGGTCCAGACCTCGTCGGGTTTGGACTGAATGCCGGCAAGCAGGCGCGAGCGAAGATCGGTATCGGGCTCAACTATGGGCATGTCCGAAATATGGCTACAATTTTCGGACACTCCGCGGGGCCCAAAACTCCAAAATTGGAACTCGCATTTTCGCATTGAAGTATATGGCCCTATGGCCCGCGCTCGGGACTATCCGAGAGCCTCGAATGCCTCCTTCCGCAGGGGCACGACATTGTCCCGGTTGACTCTTAACCAAGACGAGAACAAATGTAGAACATATAACAGGCTTTCCGCGTTTCAAGGGTCAGATGAGTGTATCGGCGCCCCCTGCTGCCATTTCCGAGCTTCGAGAACGCATTGCGCGTCTCGAAGGTGGAAATGCGCGCATCCGTACGGTTTTGCCGTTCGGAGTGGCCGCGATTGACAGGGTCCTGCCGGGAGGGGGGTTGGCTTTTGGCGGTCTGCACGAGGTCGCGGGTGGTGGCAATGGCGCCGTCGATGGCGCAGCCGCGGCACTGTTCGCAGCAGGGATTGCCGCGCGCACCGCCGGCAAGGTGCTTTGGTGCGTTACCCGGCCCGATCTTTTCGCGCCTGCGATCGAACAGGCCGGTCTGCCTCCGGGACGGGTGATTTACGTCGAGGCCGGCGACGAAAAATCCATTCTCGCCTGTTTCGAAGAGGGTCTTCGCGGAGGTTTTGGCGCTGTCGTTGCCGAGATTGCCCGGCTTTCGATGACGGCCTCACGGCGGCTTCAGCTTGCCGCCGAAAGCTCCGGCGCCATCGGCATCGCCATTCGCCGGTGGCGTCGGCAGACGGAGGCAACGGATTTTGGGCAGCCTACCGCCGCCGAGACACGCTGGCGGGTGTCGGTCCTGCCGTCGACGCCATTGCCGGTTCCGGCCCTCGGGCGGGCGCGATGGCAGCTTGAACTGATCCGATGCCGTGCAGGAGAGAGCGCAGATTTCATAGTGGAGGCTTGCGATGCCAAGGGTCGTATCGCTCTTCCTTCCGATGTGGCCGACAGACCGCTTCAGAAGGAAATCGGGCGACGCCGCGCCTCCGCCTGAGACGCCGCTCGTCCTCATCGGCCGTGATGGTCGTCGCCGTGTCGTGCTTGCGGCCGACGCGGCAGCACGCAACGCCGGCCTGCGCATAGGCATGCCGGCGAGAAAGGCGCAGGCGCTGGTCCCGGGCCTGATTGTCCATGATGCCGAGCCCGATGCCGACGAGATCGCGCTCGAGCGGTTGGCGCTGTGGGCTCTGCGCCGCTACGCGCCGATCGTCGCTTCCGATCCGCCGGATGGCATCGTGATCGACACGACCGGCGCCGAACATCTGCATGGCGGCGAGGCGGCGATGCTCACCGAGATGGTGGAACGGCTTGGCGGTTCCGGCTTCGCCGCGCGTACCGCGGTCGCTGACAGCTGGGGTGCAGCCCACGCTCTGGCCCGCTTCAGTACAGGGCAGACGCTTGTGGTTCCATCCGGCGAGATTGCACAAGCGATCCTGCCTTTGCCGATCGCGGCCTTGCGTTTGCCCGCCAGCACGGTCGACAGTCTGAAGCGGCTCGGCTTTGAAGCAATTGTGGACCTCGCCGGCACGCCACGCGCGTCGCTCGCCTTGCGTTTCGGACCGGAACCCGGCCGCCGCCTCGACCAGGCCTTTGGACGAGTGAGCGAACCGATCGAGCCGATCCGGCCGGAGGAGATCGTCGAAGTGCGCCGCAATTTTGCCGAGCCGATCGGCGCGGCAGAAACAATCGCGCGCTATACCGGCAAGCTGGTCGCTGAACTGTGCGCCTCACTCGAGACGCGAGGGCTTGGCGCACGCCGGCTCGATCTTCTGTTCTTCCGCGTCGACAACCGCATCGAGGCGATCCGTGTCGGCACAGCAATGCCGGTGCGTGACACGAAGCGTTTGACCCGGCTTCTCACCGACAAAATCGAGACGATCGATCCAGGGTTCGGCGTCGAGCTGATGCGGCTTGCCGCGACGGTTGCCGAGCCGCTGCGGTCCAGGCAGATGATTTCCTCGCTCGCCGAGGCGCCCGAACCCGATGTGTCGGATGTGATCGACATCCTCGCCAACCGTGTCGGCGAGGACCACCTCTATCGCGTCGCCCCGGTGCAGAGCGACGTTCCCGAACGGTCGGTTCAACGCATTGCCCCAATGGCACCTGATACCGGCGAGGGGGGGGGGGGGCCCAAGCAGCCCCCCCACCCCCCGAAAACCGCCCGCCCCGCCGAGGAGGACGGGGGCAGGAAAAAACCCCCACCCCCCCGGCCCG
>NZ_JAMYSN010000055.1:0-6332 GCF_040321955.1 Mesorhizobium sp. M0217
AAACTGGATGGAGGCCAACCGATACATCAACATGGACGACCTGCGCGAGCACAAGAAGCTCGCTCTGCGCCAAGCCGCATGACCAGCATCATGGCTGCCCCATTTTGCAGAACTTGACGCACACAACCGAGCCATTGCGTCGCGCCGGTGGCCAGGAGGTTCGTGGACACGCCAAGCTGCGTGGGTAGTAAGATACTCGATGCCATCACTACGCGGGATTGACGGGTTGAGTGTTCCCGGACTGAAGTTTTTGGACAGGGTGGGTTGCCGAGCAACTCCCCATTGCGGCGAGACGATCCGATCGCCGCCAGCGACTTGGCAGATCAATTGATGAAAGCGGCCGAGAAGCGGCATCGTAGCGCCGGCTTCAACCGCGTGTGGTTATGTACCATGAAGTAGCAGAAAATGTGTTACGCGTTGCGATACCTATTGTGATACAAATTGCCCACGTTACGAAGAAAACATAGTAAATACAATCGTGTAGAGCCGAAGCCGATCCCAGCCAACGGCACCATCGGCTTTCTCACTAAAGCATTGGGTTTATTGCTCAATTTTCACCCGCTGTGGTCAGCCTTGGGGCTACTTCCTATTCTGTATTACCTACTGTGTACAAATAGTGTTTTGGAGACACAGGAAGGCGACGCGAAGAGCATGATCCCGACCGCTTCCTGCAACTCAGGGGCGATCAGTTCCATTACTGCCGCCGGGTGCCCAGACAGGTCAGGGACCTCGACGAGCGTGGCGTGTTCGTGCGCCGCGCCCTCGACACCACAGACCGCATAAAGGCGCGTACCGCCCGAGATCTCCACAAGGCTGCTGACAATGCTTTGTGGGCTTCGTTGATGCTGGGTGAAATCCACAGGCGGCGCGTATCCGATACCGCCAGGCCAACTGATCCAGGCGGATCAAAGTTCACCGTGCATTCGCGCTCTAGTTTGCTTTTTCGCCGCCAGGCGCCGCGGGTCCGACTGGCGACGGCTGCTGCGCTGTGTCGGACCCGAATTCGCTATTGATCAGAGGCGGGGCAACATCGCTGGCGGAAGCTGCAGGCTGCCGAGGTGAGGCTTGCCATGCTGCGTCCAGGCCATAGGAAACGAGCACCAGGGCAAACGTTGCCACGCCGGTTGCAAGCCCCCAGGGACCGAGCAGGGCCAGCAGGAACGACAGGAGATTTGGAAAGGACGTCGGCGGCAGGCCGCGTTCCTCCGGCGCGCTTTCGTGAACAGGGTCGAGTTGGTCGAAATCCTGCGCGCTCATTTGAGGACCGCCTCTCTTTGGGTACTGAGGACAGCTCTGTCGACCGCGCTCGCCATCGAGAACGCCGGCTCATAGCCATGGGCAGGAAGCTCGTTGGCGGCGGCACGCTGGGGAAGCTTGCCCGTGGCAGTTCGGCTAAGAAACATAGCGGCGGCGGCGTGGCCGAGCAGCATGAACCCGGCGGCCAGCGCCAGGCTGGGTGTCGCCGCCACCGCATCGGCGAAGGGGGACGTCAGCGCCTCCGACTGGATCAGCAAAGCGAAGCCCGGAGCGAAATAAGCGACCGCTGCTAGGATGGAGCCAAGGACGACTAATTGGAGGCGGGCGCCGTATTGCGGCGGAATCACCAAGCCAATCGCAAGCGACAGGATAGGCACGGTCATTGCCGGCGGCCTAGATATGATCCGGGATACAATACGAACAAACGCATCGACTGATCCGCCCCCATTGTCCAGGCTAAGAATAATTGCCATCGCAACCACCATGCCGAGGACGATCACACTCGCGGTCCACGGCACAGTTCCCATCAATGACGGGGAACCCTGGTGTAAGCGACGCAATCCCTTGGCCAATGGCACGGCAGCATAGGCGAGCATCAGATTGATCGCCTCGCCGGGCGTCAACCCGACGGCGAGGCTGATGCCGGTGTCGGCCAGATTCTCGCCGAAGCCGGCGGGACCAACCGCTATGAACAGGTGAAGACCGAGTGCGGCGAGCACCGGCCATCGCGACAATTGCATGGCGCCGATCACGACGAAGACGGCCGCCCGCGCCAGATCCGGATCGATCACCAACATCACTCCGCTCGTCCTGGATCTGGCGGTTAGAGTCGGCGAAAGCACCAACGCCAGACAGAAGACGAGCGCAAAGACGAGGAAGGCGTTGGAGGGCCGGTCGCCGAAACCACCGCCAAAGCGCAGCAGGCGTCGCCCAAGTGCGGGTTCGCGCGCAAGGCGCAGCAGCAGAAACACCAGCGGAACCATCCACACGCCGCCAGGCGTCTGCAACGGCAGGACGGTCACCGCCAGCAGGAAGGGCAGCAGCCCGATGAAGATCGGCCGGTCGGCGGCAGGTCCCTTGCGCAGGCCCACGCCAAGCGCCACCGGCAAGGCGAGGTAGGAGAGCCATGCCCATGTCGAACCGCCGAGCCAGAAGAGCGCCTGCAGCGCCCAGGTGAGCGCGCCTTCCACGGAATCGATCGTGGCGAAACCCTGTGCGCCAAGCTTGCTCAGCGCCCCGATGTTCAACAGCTCCACGGTAGAGAGCCAATTGTGCAGCGACGCCGGCAGGACGGCGATCGCCCACAACGCAAACGCCACCCACCACGGCGCTTCGGTCCAGCGGCGATGCTTTTTCGCAATGGGCTCGGCACCCACGTTTGCCGCCGGATAGATCCGCATCGTCAGTCGGCAAAGGACATAGCAGGCGAGGAAGAGCGAGGCCGTTGCCGCAATCTGTGCAAGTGGTTCTGGGCTGGATTTCGAAACCAGCCCCGGCATCGCGGGAATGGCCTGCAGCGCGACAGTCCCCACTTCGGATCCAAGGTACAAAACCAGGAAACCCACGAGTGCGTTTACAAGAAAGCCGATGATCGAACCACTGAGAGCGGCCCTAAGACAAAGGCCGATCCAAGCCGACCCGAACCTGCCGACCGGTGCGGATCTGAACAGCCTAAGGAAGAGGGCTGACAAGCGAAGCCCCGGACGGCGGGTTCTGAAAAGCCAGAACCAGCCGATCGCGGCGGCGGTCGCTATCAGGCCCAGGATCGGCAGCGCCACTGTATCGGCAAACGTACGGTAATACTGAAATGAGACAGCCACAGCCGAAGCGGCAGCTACGAAGATAAATAGAAGCCTCTTCAGATTTTTCGGATACGCCACCGAAAATGACGCAGTTCCGATCAATGGTGAAAAGACCGCGATAAGGAATAATACACTTATGTACTCGCCATACTCTCTCTGGAACCCAAACAATCCCCTCAATTCATTCAGGAAGAGGAAAAATACTGAAATTTGCCATACTGCCAAGAGAATATATGTCGCAAATCGTGACTTCTCCCGAATTCCCTTCGGGAAGGAAAAGAACACGCCAGAAATGATAAGCGACACTATCAACAAGAGGAATTCATCTCTGAAACTGTTGCTGGATACCGGCAAGAAGGAAAACGACAGACACACAGCCGCCGAAAATCCGATCGAATAATGCACTGCCCGATTTTTCACCGGCGAGCCAACCGACATCGGCGATATGAAGATAAGCTTCGGCAGCAGCGCCGCAACCCCAATGACTGAGACATAGAGTATTGAGTACGCGATTATTTCATAGAAAGATCCGTCAAATACAATCGTGGTAACAATTATGTTTTGGAGGAAATAGCACAAGATATTGGCAAGGATCATTGACACATACAAAAGGCGCCTTAACTTATTTTTCGGATAACTTTCGACACCCACAATATCCTGGAATGTCCCGACGATTCCGAGTGCCAAGACCGGCAGGCAGGCGGCCAGCATGTAAAACAATGGTGTCCGATCACCACTTCTCGACAGCGCCAGGCTCGCCTCGGCCCACGAGTAGACCGTTCTCAGTGCCCAAGGCGCAAACGCCGCCGCGACAAGCGCGGCAACGCCGAAGCCCAGCAGCGAGAGTCGCATCGCCTGCGTGAGGCGATCTGGCGCCGGAAGGCGGACGGCGAGATCCGCGCCGGCCACTTCGCCGTGCTCGAGAAAGTTGAGAAACAGGCGTTCCTCGACCAGCGAACGGGAGGCGGTATCCGCGCCTTGTCGCAACTCACGCATTTGCGACAGCAAGCGCTCCAGAGGGGTCGATGAACGGTAGACCTGGGTGCCGAATGGGTTTGGCGATCTGCTGAGACATAGATTGGCGAACTGGGTGAGACCGGCACGCAGATCCTTCCAGAGATCCTGCTTGCCATGGCGTTCAGTCTCGCGCTGGAAGCATTGGGCAAGATCGGAGCGGAACCAGTCCGGCATGCGCCCTGCCCTGAACCAGGGCAGCCGGGCAAGGCGGGCAAGGCGGGCAGCGCTTGGCGCATGTCCCGTTATGTGCTTCCACAGGGTCGATGTGAAATTGGGGTCGAGCCGAGGAAACAGCGCGAGTGCCGCCAACCCGGCTCCCGCCCGCAAGGCGAAGTCGTACGGTTGATAGGGGTCTTCCGGCGGGTCGCCTTCCTCCGCCTCGCCGATACGAGCGCAGGCATAGGCCATGACGCGCCGTGCCAACCGTCCGCGCAACGCGTTGTCGACGGGCGGGATGTCGCTGGCGAACTCGGCACGATCGAGTTCCAGCAGCAACGGATCGTAGCCGGGCGTCGCTTGCGCCATGACGCCGCGGTCGACCGCCTGCGGCCGCCGGCTGGCGACAATGGCTTCGACGGCGCTCTCCAGCCCTTCGTTTGCATTCTCGGTCGAACCCAGGCTGATCACGGCAAAGCCCGCCTCCTGCAGTGCTCGCTCGGCCGGCCCCCAGCGATCCGGCGGCGACGGCGTCATCAGGATCGGCGGCCCGCGAAAGGCCGGAAGGGCGCGTGGTAACTGTCGCAATTGCCGGTCGGCCTGCCGGTGATCGACCCACGGCAATTCTTCCGGCTCGCCGAAGAAGGGTTTTCCGAGCCTCAGCTTGTTGCGCTCATAGGGCTCGAAGAAACCGCGCCCCGTGCCGACGATGACCACCCTGGCCCCCGGATGACGTCGGGCGAGGGCGGCGAGCGAAACCACCGGTTGGCCACCGAAGCGCCGCCCGACGGCTTCGAGCACGTCGGGGAATAGCCGGAATTCGTAGCGCAGCAGATCCGCACCGCCGTCACGCAGCCGCTTTGCCAGCGCGTCGGCCAGTGCCGAGAGGTGATCGTCGCTGCCGATGCGTTCAACCAGCATGAGACAGTCGGGAGCCCGCGACTCCAGGCCCGTTTCCAGTGTCGGATAGCCGACGGCCTCGATCGACGCTTCGACGCTGCGGCGCACATCGATGCGGTGGCCGGCGACGCGGACCGGCCGGCGCAGCAGGCGGCCGGCCCGCCGCACCACCGCGGTGGGGAACAGGATCCCGTT
Source organism: Mesorhizobium sp. M0217 (assembly GCF_040321955.1). Lineage (NCBI taxonomy): Bacteria > Pseudomonadati > Pseudomonadota > Alphaproteobacteria > Hyphomicrobiales > Phyllobacteriaceae > Mesorhizobium > Mesorhizobium sp. M0217. The sequence continues at coordinate 5,328 of NZ_JAMYSN010000055.1, forward strand.
GATTTCCGGCGTCATCGTCGCAGCGATCGAGCCGTCCTTCCTGTCGCGCGCAAGCTGCTCGTCGCGCCTGTTCCTGGCGTAGCTCCACCAGAGCGCGGCAAAGCAAGCCACCACAAGGATGGCAAACAGACGATGCAGGATGTCCCGCATGAAAAGTTCGGCCAGCCATGGCCAGAAGGTCGCCGACGCTTCCGGCGACGTATCCACTGGCCGGACAGACGGAGGCGTCGGCGTGATTTCCCCGCCAGCGTTTGGCCACATGACAATGAGGAAGACCACGCCGAGCACCAGGACGGCGATCAGCCCGACGACAAGCCAGGCGCGAAGTCGCAGCTGGTTGAGTCGCGCCTGCCACGGTGCGGGCGAGACCTTGTTGCCCCCTTTAGGCCGCTCCGAACCCGATTCCTGCTGGCCCCAGAAAGTGGCCATGGCGGCACGTCCCGCCAACTGCGCTTCGCCATTGATGGTGAGAAGCGGCATCATCACATCGGCGGCTTCGGCCGCGGTCAGGAAACGCGCGCGGCGACCGGCCAGCGCCGCCAGCGCGACGCCGAGCCTTGTCATCCGGTCGACACCGAGCACCATGCCTGGAATGCTGGCCAGTTCCGACAGCAGCTTCTCGATGCTGCCGAGGCCGCCGAGCTTCTCCCAATACCCCTGAAGCGGATGGGATTCCGACGTCGTCATTTCGTGCGGACCAGTCATTGTGTCGAGCCAGTCATCGTGCCGGCAATGTCATCGCGCCGGGGATATCGAAGGAAATGCGCCAAGTGCCTTGCCGAGATCGTCGGCCGTCTTCACCAGCACGCCAAGCAGGGCCTTGATCAGGTCGAGTGACGGCATCTTGATGCCGCCATCCATGGCCGTTCGAAACTCGGCTGCCGTGATCGGCGAGACATGGACGGCGCGCGCCCCGGGCAGAAAAAAGGGCGGGGGCCGCGCGCCCGCCGCCGCCCGGCGGGGGATGGGCGCCTAGTGGGCACACGCACGAGGCGCCTAGGGGGA
>NZ_JAMYSN010000056.1:0-5987 GCF_040321955.1 Mesorhizobium sp. M0217
GTAAGCCTGGGCCTATGAACAGGATGGCTTACACATAGGTATATGGCTGACCAAATGAAAGGGCCGCTTGCGCGGCCCGTGATCCCTTGGCGGGCCTTTTCGTAGAGAGAAGATTTCAGTTTCATCCGGTTTGCGGATGAGAGTTCAACGTGCGTTTTGCAGACCTGGCAGCGACCTACTCTCCCGCGTCTTGAGACGAAGTACCATCAGCGCTGGAGCGTTTCACGGCCGAGTTCGGAATGGGATCGGGTGCAGCCGCTCCGCCATAACCACCAGGTCGGCAAAACGCACGTTATATCGAGAAGCTGTTTTTTCGTGCCAAGGCGACGTTTGTGTCTAGCTAACGGAGAAAGTCCGCAAGCGCGACTGCGCGTCGCCGGTTTTCCGGCGCCCTCGCGGAGCATAGACCCTGTTAAGGGCCGCTCATGCGTGAGCGCTGGTCAGATCATCGTGTTTCACGATGAGCATAAGGAATGAGAACGATCAAGCCGATCGAACTATTAGTACCGGTAAGCTTCAAGCGTTGCCGCTCTTCCACACCCGGCCTATCAACGTGGTCGTCTTCCACGGTTCTCAGGGAATACTCGTTTTAAGGTGGGTTTCCCGCTTAGATGCCTTCAGCGGTTATCCCGTCCGGATATAGCTACCCTGCTATGCGGCTGGCGCCACAACAGGTCCACCAGAGATCCGTCCATCCCGGTCCTCTCGTACTAGGGACAGATCCTTTCAATATTCCTACACCCACGGCAGATAGGGACCGAACTGTCTCACGACGTTCTGAACCCAACTCACGTACCGCTTTAAATGGCGAACAGCCATACCCTTGGGACCTGCTCCAGCCCCAGGATGCGATGAGTCGACATCGAGGTGCCAAACAACCCCGTCGATATGGACTCTTGGGGGTCATCAGCCTGTTATCCCCGGCGTACCTTTTATCCGTTGAGCGATGGCCCTTCCACGCGGGACCACCGGATCACTATGACCGACTTTCGTCTCTGCTCGACTTGTCAGTCTCGCAGTCAGGCAGGCTTATGCCATTGCACTCAGCGAACGATTTCCGACCGTTCTGAGCCCACCATCGCGCGCCTCCGTTACTCTTTAGGAGGCGACCGCCCCAGTCAAACTACCCACCATACATTGTCCCGGACCCGGATAACGGGCCGCGGTTAGACATCCATAGTAATAAGGGTGGTATTTCAAGGGTGGCTCCACCTGAGCTGGCGCCCAGGTTTCAAAGCCTACCACCTATCCTACACATGCCACTACGAATGCCAATGTAAAGCTATAGTAAAGGTGCACGGGGTCTTTCCGTCTAACCGCAGGAACCCCGCATCTTCACGGGGAATTCAATTTCACTGAGTCTATGCTGGAGACAGCGGGGAAGTCGTTACGCCATTCGTGCAGGTCGGAACTTACCCGACAAGGAATTTCGCTACCTTAGGACCGTTATAGTTACGGCCGCCGTTTACTGGGGCTTCGATTCAGAGCTTGCACCCCTCCTCTTAACCTTCCAGCACCGGGCAGGCGTCAGACCCTATACGTCGTCTTGCGACTTCGCAGAGCCCTGTGTTTTTGATAAACAGTCGCTACCCCCTGGTCTGTGCCACCCTCCTCTACTTGCGTAGAAAAGGGTCACGCTTCTTCCGAAGTTACGCGTGCAATTTGCCGAGTTCCTTCAGCATAGTTCTCTCAAGCGCCTTGGTATACTCTACCTGACCACCAGTGTCGGTTTCGGGTACGGTTTATAAGGAGGAGCTATTTCCTGGAACCGCTCCGCTGCCCGTTCAATCCGATAAGATTGGACAACTTGTGCGATCCGTCACTACCTCCAAGCCCACGAATATTAACGTGGTTCCCATCGACTACGCGTTTCCGCCTCGTCTTAGGGGCCGGCTAACCCTGCTCAGATTAGCTTTAAGCAGGAACCCTTGGTCTTTCGGCGGGGGAGTCTCTCACTCCCCTTACGTTACTCATGTCAGCATTCGCACTTCTGATACCTCCACCACCCCTCACGGGTATGGCTTCGTCAGCTTACAGAACGCTCCGCTACCGCTTGGCCCTTGCGGACCAAACCCTAAGCTTCGGTGTATGGCTTTAGCCCCGTTACATTTTCGGCGCAAAGACCCTTATTTAGACCAGTGAGCTGTTACGCTTTCTTTAAATGATGGCTGCTTCTAAGCCAACATCCTGGTTGTTTTGGGATCCTCACATCCTTTCCCACTTAGCCATAACTTGGGGACCTTAGCTGTAGGTCAGGGTTGTTTCCCTTTTCACGACGGACGTTAGCACCCGCCGTGTGTCTGCCGACTAGTACTCCCAGGTATTCGGAGTTTGGTTAGGTTTGGTAATCCGGTGAGGACCCCTAGCCCATCCAGTGCTCTACCCCCTGGGGTATTCGGTCGACGCTCTACCTAAATAGATTTCGCGGAGAACCAGCTATTTCCGAGTTTGATTGGCCTTTCACCCCTAGCCACAAGTCATCCCGAACTATTGCAACAGTTATGGGTTCGGTCCTCCAGTAAGTGTTACCTTACCTTCAACCTGCTCATGGCTAGATCACTCGGTTTCGGGTCTAATGCGACGAACTGAACGCCCTGTTCAGACTCGCTTTCGCTGCGCCTACACCTAGCGGTTTAAGCTTGCTCGTCACACTAAGTCGCTGACCCATTATACAAAAGGTACGTGGTGACCCTTGCGGGCTCCCACTGTTTGTAGGCAATCGGTTTCAGGTACTCTTTCACTCCCCTTGTCGGGGTGCTTTTCACCTTTCCCTCACGGTACTAGTTCGCTATCGGTCATGCACGAGTACTTAGGCTTGGAAGGTGGTCCTCCCAATTTCAGACAGGATTTCACGTGTCCCGCCTTACTCGAGGACGATTGATTGCATTACGCGTACGGGGCTGTCACCCACTATGGCCCTACTTTCCAGAAGGTTCCGCTTGTCTCTCAATCGCCACTGGCCTGGTCCGGGTTCGCTCGCCACTACTTCCGGAGTCTCGGTTGATGTCCTTTCCTACGGGTACTTAGATGTTTCAGTTCCCCGCGTTCGCCACTTTATCCCTATGTATTCAGGATAAGTTACCTATTATCGATACTTGGAAACCACAGTAGCAGATCGCTCTGCTACTCTGATTTTCCAAGTACCTTAGGTGGGTTTCCCCATTCGGAAATCTACGGATCAAAGGGTATTCGCACCTCCCCGTAGCTTATCGCAGCGTATCACGTCCTTCATCGCCTGTGCATGCCAAGGCATCCACCAATTGCCCTTAAGACACTTGATCGTTCTCATTGCCAATGCCCATCCGCGCAATCCGAAGGATTGTCGCTTCAGCCTCTCCCTTGCGGGGTTGGCGTCCGCGCAATTCCAAAGGAATTGTCGCCTGAACCGGATCCTGTGCGGGATCCAAATTCGATGTCATTGGCACAAAAAGACCAGCTTCTCGAGATCGGTTCGAGGGTGCGGTTAGGCAAACCCATCATATGCGGGAGATTGAGCGTCTCCCGCGACAAATCACGAACCTTTCGGCTCATGAAGTTCGAACAAATCTTCTCTTTACGATGTCAAAACAGAACAAGCGGCAAGCCAAGAAGCTCACCACAAACCTTTATACGAATGACTTTTTCACCACCTCCTCGACACCCCTTCTTCGCCTCAAAGACAAGAAAGTGGTGGAGCCGGACGGGATCGAACCGACGACATCCTGCTTGCAAAGCAGGCGCTCTCCCAGCTGAGCTACGGCCCCTGATAACTTGCTCCCGCATAATGGTATCGAGACTGGAGCGACGATCCCTACGGGATCGCGCTGGAGCTCAACTTCCACATCGAGGCTGAAGCGACGATCCCTGCGGGATCGCGCAAGTGGTGGGCCTGGGAGGACTTGAACCTCCGACCTCACGCTTATCAAGCGCGCGCTCTAACCAACTGAGCTACAAGCCCTAAAGACCGCGCTCTGCCAGTAACGAGCTGGGTGACATCGAGGCAAAACCTCGCAAGGCCGACCGGCCGTCGCGGCTTATGCCGCGCCCTCGCGGAGCGCCAGCGGCCCAAAGGGCCGCGGTACGGCGCGCGAGCGCTGATCCAAAGTCATTCGCTGAAGAAAGAGAAACGAAGGCGGCAGACCCGCTTAAGGTATGCGCGACGGTAAGAGTGACTCTCTTCCGTCTTGTTCCAAGAGAACTGAAAGGCAGAGGCCCATCATCTCTCATCCGAAGACGAGCGATTAAGCGTTTCCATTAGAGTTCTTCCTTAGAAAGGAGGTGATCCAGCCGCAGGTTCCCCTACGGCTACCTTGTTACGACTTCACCCCAGTCGCTGACCCTACCGTGGTCGCCTGCCTCCTTGCGGTTAGCACAGCGCCTTCGGGTAAAACCAACTCCCATGGTGTGACGGGCGGTGTGTACAAGGCCCGGGAACGTATTCACCGCGGCATGCTGATCCGCGATTACTAGCGATTCCAACTTCATGCACTCGAGTTGCAGAGTGCAATCCGAACTGAGATGGCTTTTGGAGATTAGCTCGACCTCGCGGTCTCGCTGCCCACTGTCACCACCATTGTAGCACGTGTGTAGCCCAGCCCGTAAGGGCCATGAGGACTTGACGTCATCCCCACCTTCCTCTCGGCTTATCACCGGCAGTCCCCTTAGAGTGCCCAACTTAATGCTGGCAACTAAGGGCGAGGGTTGCGCTCGTTGCGGGACTTAACCCAACATCTCACGACACGAGCTGACGACAGCCATGCAGCACCTGTCACCGGTCCAGCCGAACTGAAGGTTCCCATCTCTGGAAACCGCGACCGGGATGTCAAGGGCTGGTAAGGTTCTGCGCGTTGCTTCGAATTAAACCACATGCTCCACCGCTTGTGCGGGCCCCCGTCAATTCCTTTGAGTTTTAATCTTGCGACCGTACTCCCCAGGCGGGAAGCTTAATGCGTTAGCTGCGCCACCGACAAGTAAACTTGCCAACGGCTAGCTTCCATCGTTTACAGCGTGGACTACCAGGGTATCTAATCCTGTTTGCTCCCCACGCTTTCGCACCTCAGCGTCAGTACCGAGCCAGTGAGCCGCCTTCGCCACTGGTGTTCCTCCGAATATCTACGAATTTCACCTCTACACTCGGAATTCCACTCACCTCTCTCGGACTCGAGATACCCAGTATCAAAGGCAGTTCCGGGGTTGAGCCCCGGGATTTCACCCCTGACTTAAATATCCGCCTACGTGCGCTTTACGCCCAGTAATTCCGAACAACGCTAGCCCCCTTCGTATTACCGCGGCTGCTGGCACGAAGTTAGCCGGGGCTTCTTCTACGGTTACCGTCATTATCTTCACCGTTGAAAGAGCTTTACAACCCTAGGGCCTTCATCACTCACGCGGCATGGCTGGATCAGGCTTTCGCCCATTGTCCAATATTCCCCACTGCTGCCTCCCGTAGGAGTTTGGGCCGTGTCTCAGTCCCAATGTGGCTGATCATCCTCTCAGACCAGCTATGGATCGTCGCCTTGGTAGGCCATTACCCCACCAACTAGCTAATCCAACGCGGGCTCATCCATCTCCGATAAATCTTTCTCCCGAAGGACGTATACGGTATTAGCTCCAGTTTCCCGGAGTTGTTCCGTAGAGATGGGTAGATTCCCACGCGTTACTCACCCGTCTGCCGCTCCTCTTGCGAGGCGCTCGACTTGCATGTGTTAAGCCTGCCGCCAGCGTTCGTTCTGAGCCAGGATCAAACTCTCAAGTTTTGAAACTTTGATTGGCTTTTATCTGGTCACGCTTTGAATTGACGAGAACATTCACACCTAGACACATCAGTGCCTTGGTAGACTTTATTCTCTCAAAACGTGTCCGCCAAAGTCTCGTTCGAACCTTCTATCCCTGGCGGGATAAGAGGTTCAGCAGGACTCTGCCGCCCACGTTTCTCTTTCTTCAATATTCAATTTTCAAAGAACAGACATCACTTCACGCAATGTCGTGGCCCGTTCCACCTCTGGCTT
>NZ_JAMYSN010000057.1:0-4637 GCF_040321955.1 Mesorhizobium sp. M0217
CCCCCCCCCCCCCCCCCCCCCCCCCCCCCCCCCCCCCCCCCCCCCCCCCCCCCCCCCCCCCCCCCCCCCCCCCCCCCCCCCGCCCCCCCCCCCCCACCCCCCCCCCCCCCCCCCCCCCCCCCCCCCCCGCCCCCCCCCCCGGGACTGGTCGGTCATCGCACCGGTCCGAAAGTCGTGGTCGATTTTCGGCAAGCCCGGTGCGAAGATTTGGCGCCGGAGCGTGGCAATGCGTCCGCATGGACGTATGTCGCTCTGGCCGAAGCGGGGCGCCGATGCTGCGATACATCTTACGGCGGCTTCTGACCGCCATTCCGACGCTGTTCGTCATCGTGACCATGGCGTTCTTCCTGATACGCGTCGCACCGGGCGGCCCCTTCAATCAGGAGCGGGGCCTCAGTCCCGAGATCAGGGCCAATCTGGAAGCACAGTTCGGCCTCGACGATCCGCTCTGGCTGCAATATGCCCACTATCTCGGCAATCTTCTGCGCGGCAATTTCGGGCCGAGCTACAATTTGCCTGACTTCACCGTCACCGAACTGTTTGCCAAGGGGCTGCCGATATCGGTCCAGCTCGGCACCTCGGCGCTGATCCTGGCGCTGCTGCTTGGTTCGGTGCTCGGCACCATCGCCGCGCTCAACCAGAACAAGCTTGGCGACTATACGGTGATTGCGCTGGCGACCGCCGGCAGCACTATCCCCACCTTCGTCATCGCTCCTGTGATTCAGCTGGTGTTCGGATTGACCTGGAAGCTGTTGCCGATCGGCGGCTGGGGTGATGGCGCATTGATCAACAAGATCGGCCCGGTGCTGACGCTGGCCTTGCCGCAGATCGCCATCGTTGCCCGCCTGATGCGCGGGTCGATGATCGAGAGCTTGCGTTCGCATCATATCCGAACGGCGCGTGCGCTCGGCCTCTCCGACTGGTCGGTGGTGGTCAAGCACGCGCTGCGCGGCGCCATCCTGCCGATCGTTTCCTTCACCGGCCCCGCAGCCGCGGCGCTGCTCACCGGTTCGGTCATCGTCGAGACCATCTTCTCCATTCCCGGTGTCGGCCGCTATTTCGTCGATGCCGCGCTCAACCGCGACTACACGCTGGTGATGGGGACCGTGGTGGTGATCGCGCTCTTCACCATCGTCTTCAACCTGATCGTCGACGTCATGTACGCGGTCGTCGACCCGAGGGTACGCTATGACTGAGGGTGCGCTATGACTGACATCACAGCCGCCGCCGCTCCGCCGGCCGTCGTCGGCCGCTCGCTCTGGGGCGACGCATGGGCGCGCCTCAAAGCCAACCGCGCCGCCATGTTCAGCCTCTATTACCTGGCCTTCATTGGCGTCATCAGCATCTTCGGCCCCTGGTTCGTGCCGCATCAGTACACCACCATCTATGCCGACTATGTGCGCACGCCGCCAAGCTTTTCAGCCTATCCGGAGCCCGACATGATCGAGACGGCGCTCAAGGATGCCATCAAGCGCATGCGCGTCGACATCAAGGAGTGGAAACTGGACGGCAGTCGCGTCACCGTCACCGTCACCTCGACCAAACCGATCGACGACCGCAACATCCGCTATCTCGACCGCTCCGATGCCTTCGACGATACCAAGATAGTGAGCAAATCGGGCGACGGGCTCGAATTGACTATGACTGCGTCGGTCAAACAGCAGTACTTCCTGTTCGGCACCGACAACACCGGTCGCGATCTTCTCTCGCGAACGCTGATGGCAGGGCGCATCTCGCTGGCCATCGGCCTGCTTGCCGGCATTGTCGCTGTGGTCATCGGCGTCCTCTACGGGGCGGCGGCCGGCTTTTCCGGCGGCAAGATCGACGAGGTGATGATGCGCATCGTCGACGTGCTCTATTCCTTGCCCTTCATTTTCTTTGTCATCATGCTGGTGGTGTTCTTCGGCCGCAACTTCGTGCTGATGTTCCTGGCGGTGGGAGCGGTGCTGTGGCTCGACATGGCGCGCATCGTGCGCGGCCAGGCGCTGTCGATCCGGCGGCAGGAGTATGTCCAGGCGGCCGAAGCCATGGGCGTCGGCCAGCGCGGCATCCTGCTGCGCCATGTCATCCCCAATCTGCTCGGACCAGTGGTGATCTACATGACGCTGCTGGTGCCGCAGGTCATCATCCTGGAAAGCTTCCTGTCCTTCCTCGGCCTTGGCGTGCAGGAACCGATGACCAGCTGGGGCGTGCTCATCTCGGTCGGCGCCAAGAACATCGGCACCGCCAACTGGCTGCTTTTGTTCCCCGCCTTCTTCCTCGTGTCGACGCTGTTTGCGCTGAACTTCGTCGGCGACGGCCTGCGCGACGCGCTCGATCCAAGAGACCGATGAAGATTGGACCGATAAAGATGGGGACCGATAAGATGAGGACCGTTGCGATGGAAACGCCCGAAACGATCCTCAGCGTCAAGGACCTTCGCGTCCGCTTCCGCACGCTCGACGGCGCGGTCGAAGCGGTCAAGGGCATCAACATCCACGTCAAGGCAGGTGAAACCGTTGCCGTGGTCGGCGAATCCGGATCCGGCAAGAGCCAAACCATGATGGCGGCGATGAGCCTGCTGGCGTCCAATGGCGAGGCGACGGGTCACGTCGATTATCGCGGCCGCAACCTTTTGACCATGAGCAAGCCCGACCTCAACAAGGTGCGCGGCGCCAAGATCAGCATGATCTTCCAGGAGCCGATGACCTCGCTCGATCCACTCTATTCGATCGGCAACCAGCTTATCGAACCGATCCGCAAGCACCGCGGGCTGAACGCTGCCGAGGCGCGCGAGGAGGCGCTCAAGCTCTTGCGGCTGGTGCATATTCCTGATCCCGAGCGGCGGATGAAATCCTATCCGCACGAAATGTCGGGTGGCCAGCGCCAGCGCGTCATGATCGCCATGGCATTGGCCAACGACCCCGACATCCTGATCGCCGACGAGCCGACGACGGCGCTCGACGTCACCATCCAGGCGCAGATCCTGGTTCTCCTCGCCGAACTGCAGCGCAAGCTCGGCATGGCCATCGTCTTTATCACCCACGACCTCGGCATTGTCAGGCGCTTTGCCGACCGCGTCTATGTCATGCGCTATGGCGAAGTCGTCGAGGAAGGCGAGGCGGAAGCGCTGTTCGCCAATCCCCAGCATGCCTATACGAAAATGCTGCTGGCCGCCGAGCCGACCGGCACCAAGGCGGCGCCGCCGGCCAACGCACCGGTGCTGCTCGAGGGCAGGAATGTCGAGGTAACCTTCAAGATCGGCGGTGGCTTCCTTGCCGGCGAGCCGCTGCTTTTGCGCGCCGTCGATCACATTTCGATCCGGCTGAAGCGCAACCAGACCATCGGTATCGTCGGCGAATCCGGTTCGGGAAAATCGACGCTCGGCCGCGCACTTCTGCGCCTGTTGCCCAGCGACGGTGTCATCCGCTTCGGCGACCGCGACATCTCCACCGCCGACCGCCAGGCGATGCGGCCGCTGCGGCGGGAGATGCAACTCGTCTTCCAGGATCCGTTCGGCTCGCTGTCGCCGCGCATGACCGTCGGCCAGATCATCACCGAAGGGCTTCTGGTGCATGAGCCGAACCTGTCAGGCAAGCAACGCGATCAGCGCGCCGTCGAGGCCTTGCTCGAGGTCGGCCTCGATCCCAACGCACGCAACCGCTACCCGCACGAATTCTCCGGCGGCCAACGCCAGCGCATCGCCATCGCGCGTGCCGTGATCCTGAAGCCCAAACTGGTGGTGCTGGACGAGCCGACTTCGGCGCTCGACCGCTCGGTGCAGAAGCAGATCGTCGAATTGCTGCGCAAGCTGCAGGCCGACCACGAACTATCCTACCTCTTCATCAGCCACGATCTCTCCGTGGTGCGCGCCATGGCCGACTACATCATCGTCATGAGGCAGGGCAAGATCGTCGAGGAAGGCCCGACCGAACAGATATTCAGCAACCCGCAGGCCGCCTACACCCAGACGCTGATGGCTGCGGCGATCGATGTCACGCGCTTCCGGCTGAGTGCTTAAGGCGTGACGTTGAGCAGATAGTCAGGGTAGGGCCAGTTCGCTTAGCCCGCTGACCTGGGACATCTGTTGGCTCTTGTCGCGACAATGGCCTCTTGCCGCTGCTTCAGCAGTTCGATTCTGGCCGTCTCACGGTTGGCCACTGCGCTCTTCACGCGCGTGCCGCCGAGCAGCCAGTTGGGAACGCTGGTGTTGGTGACCCTGCCGCGGGTGATGGCGGTTTGCGAGATGTCGCGCGCGGTATCGCCTACCGCGTTGTTGAGCTCGGCGCATGTCATGCTGTCGTATTTCGCCGGGTTCACCGCGCTGCCCAGCGATGAGCAGCCTGCCGCCAAGGACAAAGCGAGCAGCGCTAACAGCCGGCTTGAAATCAACAAATTCATCTTCCGCAAACCTCGTTCCGGCCGCTGTCTCGGCGGCATTCCTATTATCGAGGTAGCGCGGAAGGTTGTCGCGTCAAAACACCATGCTGACAGCGAACGCCGACGCGGCCGGTTTGCATCAAGCTATCTTGTGGGTCGGGAGAACAAACACCTAGTGTCTGTTGCCCTTCCCGAGAGATGGGTGACAGTTCATTCCGGAGACATGGGTTACACTTTCGGCCCTTTGCAAGGAGAGCAAGGTGCCTTGGAAGGAGTGT
>NZ_JAMYSN010000058.1:0-3169 GCF_040321955.1 Mesorhizobium sp. M0217
AGCCCCGCAGCGAGCACGACGAGCCCCACCAGCGTGGATACGCTGCCACTTGCCAGAACGCGGTCATAGACCTGAAGCATGAACAGCGGCGAGATCAGCGCAAACACGTTGACCACGCCGCTGATCAACACAATGCCCCAAATCGCGGAAGTCAGAGGGAAGGGTCTCAAAGCTGATCCTTTAAGGAATGGTTGTCACGTAAGTCTCCGCAGCTGGCGACCCAGCTCCCTATATTGCTCCCCGATCGGCAACCGACTGCATCCGCTCGCTGGTTCAGGATCAGTGCTCCCGCCGAATATGTTTGGTCCCGGCATTTGATGGAGCGGGTCAACAACACCGTCCGGCTGAAGGTTTGGAAGGGATTCATCCTGGTCGGCCGCAAGGGCCCGAACAGGCTTCCGCCTCCACACCTTCAGGAGATTTCGGTCCACGAGCAGCGCGACGCGCAGGGCTTCGTCACTGTACACGCTGACTGCTCCCAGGCGCCCCGGCCCATGGCAAGTAGCGGAAACGGACGGGAAAGCGCCCGCCCGGGGGGGCGGGGCGGGCGCGGTTCCGCATGGGTTTTCTGGATCAAACGAAGGTGAAGTCCGACGCGGTCAGGCCTAGGTCGGCCACGGTGACTACACCGCCCAGGTGGGCGAACTCGTGCGCGCTGCCGTCGGCGGTGACATAGGCCAGAGTTGCAACTCTGTCAGTGTAGCTGCTTTGGTAGACAATGATGTCGCCGGCGTGCTCGCCGGAGATCGCACTCGCCGCCTCATTAGCAGAGTTGAAAGATTCACCAGTGATCACCACGACGTGTTCGCCGTTCGCACCCGACGCCGCACCGCTGTAGAAGCTGCTCACCGGGTAGCCGGACTGTATGCTGGCGTTGTTGACGAAGTTCGCGCCAAAACCGTCGTTGTAGAGGCCTACCGCATCGAAGGCGAACTTGTCCTCCGCCGGGTTGAAATCGGTGATAGTGGTAATGTCCGACGTCGACCCGACAACCCCAGGCACCGGATTGTGGAACTGGAACACGAACGTGTCACTGTCGCTGCCCCCGGTCAACGTGTCCTGGCCGTCACCCACGTAGAGGACATCCTGGCCGGGTCCGCCGCTGAGCCTGTCATTGTCCTCACCGGAGACGCGCGCGTTGAAGCGGCCGTTGTCGCCGGAGAGATCGTCCCAGCCATCTCCGCCGAAGATGCGGTCGTTACCCTCGCCGCCGATGGCTCGGTCACTGCCCGCGCCACCCGAGATCTCGTCGTTGCCGCCACGACCGTCAAGCCAGTCACCGCCCTGGTAACCCTCGATCCAGTCAACACCCTCGGTGCCGAGGAGTGTTTCGGAACCCGGGCCACCTTCGATAATCTTTGCCATTGAAAATACTCCTAATGATGCCCCTGCCTGAGTCGTTCATATTCGTCATCGGACAATTGGAGAAATCGATTGCTTGGATAGGCATACATTTACGAAATGGATGCATTCTCGTTCACTTCGCCCTTCTGCTGAGCAGTTGCGGGCTCGCAGGCGGCGGGGACACGCCCCAGGCAATCGGCCCGAATATTCACACTCAAAGAACGGTCCAGGAAAACTTGGCAACCGGTCGTCCTGGTTGGGCCGCCCTCGGAAGAACGGGCATGGGGCTGTGTTGCCGAGTCGCGCCGGCACTGCCCATTGCGAGCAATGGAACGTTAGGGAGCGCGTTCGCGCGAGCCGAGATCGGAACCGACAGGCGCACCAGGTAGTACGAAATGCCGGGTTCACCAGGATTTCTCCGACCACCCCGCCAGTCGGGTGCTGTATCTTCTCACTAGGAAACGACGACAAAGTGTCCGGACGCTACAACCGCACCGGAGAGATTCGTGAAGGTCGCCCAGGCTCCGGCTCCTCCCACAAAGATCACGCTCGCCAGAAGGCCCGCCACCAGGTGCCGGCGAATGGACTCGAAACGTCATTGTTCTGATGAATGCCGGACACCGGGATCCTCCATGTCAGCGCGCTCTGCCACGTGATCCTGTGTAGACTCGATGGCCTTCAGGACTTTGGAACGCGCACCGAATGATCGCTGCCGTCCACCTTCCATCACCAACACCAAATCGACGGCGCGGATGGCGCTCGGCCGATGGGCGACGACAACCGCAATGCCCTTGCGCTCGCGCACGGAGGCGATCGCATTAACGACTGCAGCTTCGCCTTCCGCGTCGAGATGGGCATTGGGTTCATCCAGCACGACAAGGAAAGGGTCTCGATAAAGGGCCCGGGCAAGACCGATAAGCTGACGCTGCCCGGCGGAAAGTGCCGATCCGGCCTCACCAATCGGAGTTTCGTATCCGTGCTCAAATCGGAGGATCAGTTCGTGCGTGCCCGCTGCTTTCGCCGCGGCGACAATAGCCTCAGGGTCAGGATCATCTTCAAAACGAGCGATGTTTTCGGCAATGGTGCCATCGAACAATTCAACACCTTGTGGCAGATAGCCGATGTGACGGCCTAGTGCTTCCCGGTCCCATTGATCGAGGCTTGCGCTGTCGATGCGAACCTTCCCGGCGACCGGCGTCCATGCGCCGACGATGGCGCGCGAGAGTGTCGACTTGCCCGAGCCCGACGGGCCGATGACCCCGAGTGCGCTTCCCGCCTGAATGGCAAACGCAAGGCCGGTCACGGTCGGCTTGCTTTCGCCGGGCGGAACGATTGTCACGCTTTCGAGGCGCAGTTCGCGTTCAGGTGCAGGCATTAGCATAACAGGAGCGGTTTCAGGAACCTTTTCCAAGAGGTCCTCCAGCCGCGCCCAACCCTGGCGCGCCATGAGGAAGGGTTTCCAGCTTGAAATGGCGAGGTCGACCGGAGCCAGCGCACGCCCCATCATGATCGAACTGGCAATCATGACCCCGGCCGTAGCCTCTTCCCTGACGACAAGGTACGCACCGACGGCAAGAATGGCCGATTGCAGCAGCACGCGCAGCGACTTTGAAATGGCACCCAGCCCACCTGCCACGTCCCCAGCTTTCCGGTTGGCGGCCAGAAACTTGGCATTGGCCTTTTGCCATCGGGCAGCGATCCGCTTTCCAAGACCGAGAGCTTGCACGACCTCGGCATTGCAACGCGCTGCTTGCAGCAGACCATTGCGTGCCATGTTGTGGGCAACGGTATCGCTTATCGGCCCTTGCGAGAGAGTGTTGGCAAG
>NZ_JAMYSN010000059.1:0-2841 GCF_040321955.1 Mesorhizobium sp. M0217
CGGGCAGCGCGGATCGTCGATGCAACGCGCCAGACGCTCGGCCACCCGCAACCGCTTTTCCACCTCGGCCAAGGCCAGAACGCCGCTGTTGGACGACAGCATGCCGCCGTCGAAACGGGCGACGACGGACTAGCCGCCGACTGATGACAAACCGCTCAGCGGCAGCGCAAGATCGTTCATGGTGGGTGTGGTCTCCGGGAAATTTCGGATCGGCTTAAGCAACCAAATCCTACGTCATTTCAACGGGCTTGCGCCACATCCACCAACCCCCATGAATTTGGTTAGGTTGATGCTGCGTGCCGCCGCCGTGAGGCCGCGCTCGCTAAGCAGCGCGTCGAGAACGACGAGAAGATTCAGATCGAGCCCTTTGAAACGCATGTCTTAGCTATCCATAGCGTGGATGAATTTGATTGAAACAAACGATTTTACCAATTTTCCGGAATGTCGCATGGACCTGGCAGGACCTCACGTGCGCCGATCACTGCCTCTATCGCGTGGCGAGTCCCTTGAGAAGAGCCCGAAAGAGGAAATCTGTCGCGTGCGGTGGAGATTGTACTGGGAATGAGAGGCAGCGCTCCAAATCATGTCGAACTCTCCGACGAATGGCGACCGGTACATAGTTGATCGCAACTGGTCCGGAGCTATGAAACATCTCGATTACATATGAGGTGCCGAGTGAATACGCTGACAGCACCCACCGTCGCAGCGTTTAGCTGACGTTTGACGACGGTTCCTATTTACACGCAGATTCTTGATGTGCTGGCGCAAAAGCGGGAGGCCGGCGACTTTTCTTCGTCATCGGGCTGACGCCGCAGAAGCCGGAACTCGTCCGGTTCCTATGGCATTGGGCTTGGTCGGCGCACAGGCTCTATGAGGGGCAATTTTGGCAACGCGACGCGACTCGGGTTTTGAACGACGCCGAAAACGCAAGCTGGAAAGGAACAAGATGGCAGATCAACTCGCCAACGAAATAATCGCAATGATCAGGAAGCGCGCCGCGTCGGAGGGCGGCATAGCGCCTGCCACGGGCGGCGAAATAACGGCTGCCACGGGATTGACTTCGCTCGGTATCGATTCACTGGGATTGGCGGACGTTCTCTGGGACCTGGAGCAGGCCTACGGCATCGAGATCGAGATGAATACGGCCGAGGCATGGTCGGATCTCCAGAATGTTGGGGGCATGGTGGAAGCCGTGCGCAGCTTGCTCCCTACGGGGGTGTGAATGGACAGGCGCGTCGTGATTACTGGGATTGGCGGGATTTGCGGGCTTGGAACCAACGCCGCCGCCATTTGGACAGAGATGCGAGAAGGCCGCTCCGCCATCGGCCCAATCGTCAACTCCGAGTTCCATGAATTGAGGGTCAGGATCGGTGCCGAGATCAAGGCCCTGCCGGAGCATGACATCGATAGCAAGCAACTCATCTCCATGGACCGCTTCAGCCTGCTCGCTGTGCTTGCGGCGCGCGAAGCCATGCGTCAGGCCGGACTTTCCTCCAAAGAGGGAAATAGCTATCGCTTCGGTGCGACGGTGGGCGTGGGCGGCTGCGGGTGGGATGCGATCGAGCAAACCTACCGCGCCATCCTTCTGGGCGGTAAGCGTGCCGCTCTCTTGACTGTACCCAAGGCAATGCCGGGTGCCGCTGCCGGCCAGGTCAGCATGAGTCTCGGCCTGCGCGGGCCGGTCTTCGGCGTCACGTCCGCCTGTTCCTCGGCAAACCATGCGATTGCCTGCGCGGTGGACCAGATCAGGCTCGGCCGGGCCGACGTGATGCTTGCCGGCGGCAGCGAAGCGCCGCTCATATGGGGTGTGCTGAAGGCATGGGAAGCGATCCGCGTGCTTTCGCCCGATACTTGCCGGCCATTCTCGGCCGATCGCCAGGGCCTGTCGCTTGGTGAAGGCGCCGGCATGGCGGTGCTGGAAAGCTACGAGCATGCCTTGGCTCGGGGCGCCACCATCCTTGCCGAAATTGCCGGTGTCGGCCTTTCCGCCGATGCGTCCGGCATCGTCGCGCCGACTGTCGAGGGGCCGGAGGCAGCAATGCGGGCCTGCCTTGCCGATGCCAGGCTGGACGCCGAGGATGTCGACTATCTCAACGCGCACGGCACCGGCACCAAGGCCAACGACCAGATCGAGACGGCGGCGATCAAGCGCGTCTTCGGTCAGCACGCCTTCTCAATGTCCATTTCTTCTACCAAGTCCATGCACGCGCATTGCCTCGGCGCGTCCGGCGCGCTCGAGTTGATCGCCTGCGTGATGGCTATCCGCGAGAGCGTCGTCCCGCCGACTGCCAATTATCGTGAGCTGGACCCCGATTGCGATCTCGACGTCACGCCCAATGTGGCACGCGAGCGCAAGGTGCGCGTGGCACTGAGCAACTCCTTCGCCTTTGGCGGCACGAACGCGGTTCTGGCGTTCAGGCAGGTGTAGAAGCCATGAAAGATGCTTCCGGCAACATTATCTCTCGCATCCAGATGCTTGCCGGATAACCTTGTGAAGGGCGGGTCATTGACCGCCTCGGCGAATGCGGGAAGTGGCAGCGGAAGATCGAGGATCCGGGGGTATCGTCTTTGCGGAATTCTTAACTGTTGAACCGGCTTGGACGTACCGCCGCCCCGTAAAAGGTAAGCGAGGCCATGCGGGCTCGGCTTGAGGGTCTGAAGCTGTACACGACAATGTCTGGAAGCCGCAGGGTCGGCTCTGCGCCCGTTATAGTCGCCTGAGTGCTGCCGGCCCGGCCGCGCCGCGGGCGCCGTCAATGAGCTCCTTGAACATGCGGACCTTGCCTCTCTTGGCCGACGCTTCCAGGCGTGCTGTCGTGCTGGCCTCCAGATCCGCCACAT
>NZ_JAMYSN010000060.1:0-2405 GCF_040321955.1 Mesorhizobium sp. M0217
TTCATGGCAGGCAGCAACACTGTCAGCATGAACGGCAACGCCAAGGTGACGCTGAGCGCGCCTACCTCCGGAGCCTATTCCGGCGTGCTGTTCTACGGCGACAGGACCGGGACTGCGGCGCAGAGCACCTTCAATGGCACAGCGGACTCGCTTTTGACCGGCGCCATCTATTTTCCCAGGCAGCAGGTCAACTATCTTGGCAACTTCTCGGGGAACGGTGGCTGCACTCAGGTCGTCGCCGACACCATCCAGTGGTCAGGCAGTACGACGATCAAGCAGAACTGCACCAGTCTAGGGATGGAAGACATTCCGGCGACGCAGTCCGTTCAGCTCGTCGAGTAGCCGGATGGGTGGGCGGACCTTGCGCATTGTCCGGGACAAATCCGGGATAGCTGCCGTGGAGTTTTCCATGTTGCTGCCGGTCCTGTGCCTCGTTTGCCTCGGCATCGCCGACGGCTGGTCCTACGTGACGAGTTACCTGCAGATGCGCGCGGGCGTTAAAACCGCGGCCAATCTCGTAATGGCCGGCGCGTCCAATGACACGGGAACGCAGGCGGTCGCGCTTTCGAGCTGGAACGACAAGCCCGAGGACGCCGCCGTCGTGCTGATCCGCTCCTATTTGTGCGGCGCCACGGTCGTGGATGAGACCACCATCTGCGGCGGAACAAAGCTGCCGACTGTCTTCGTCCAGATAACGGCCACGGGCACCTGGGTGCCCCCGTTCAACTTCGGTGTTTTCCCGGACCCGCGCGCGATCAGCCATCAGGAGGTGATCCGTGTCCGCTGAAAGGATCGGATCCAGGTGGCGCCGTGACTGCTCCGGCGCAGCCGGGCTGGAATTCGCCTTGATCGCGCCTTTCCTGGTGATGCTTTTGTTCGGAATCTTCGCCTTCGGCTGGGCCATGAATGCCGTGTCGACCGTCCGCTATACACTGGAAACCTCTTCTCGGGCGCTGCAGCTGAACAACACGCTTTCGCAGAGCGACATCCAGGCCATCGCCACGCAGAAATTGGTGAACCTGGGTCTGCAGAACGTCATTGTGACGATCGCGATCGACCCTGCCAGCGGCGGCTTCAAGATGGCGCATCTGACCGCGAGCTATGCCTTCGTCATCGCTTTCCCGTATTTCGACCAGTATCCGATAAATTACGCCACGACCGTCACGGTGCCTCTGGTTGCTAGCTAGGCGTACGACCGGCTTTCGTTGAGTTGGCGGCCCTGTATTCAGCTTCCCAAGGCAATGCGTCGAAGTCGGGCTTGTGCCCCGCTTCACGGTAGGCGGCCTGAGTGAGGAAACCTGCTTTGTCCCGCTCCACAACGCAAACAAATGGCGGAGTGCCCGGGCACCTATAAACGCCTACAGCTTTTTCCATGCAACAGGTGTGCTACGGGTGCTCGGAGATGTCGTCCTTCATTACGATGACAGAACAAGAGCGAGGACAGCAGCGGCCCGGCATCACTGAAAGGGTGCGGGTTGGTAAAATTCGTACAACTCTTTTCATTGCGGAGAGAGTTTCGGCGAGCTTATTAATGTGTCGTTTGCCATTGCCTTTTCTGGGAGGCTGCGATGGTTGCAACGCCCATAGATATCGCTCGAGCGGCCACTACGGCCACCTTGCTGATGCGCCAGAAGTCCATGGCGGAACCCGCCACATTTCGCCGGGACATGGATCAATCGCGCAGGGCCATCCGAGCCTCACGCGAGCTTCTGAAGCGCCTTGGTCAACGTCGTCGCGACGTGGCGCTAGGCTGGGAAGATGCCGACCCGTCTACTGTTGCCGTCTCCGCCTTTCAAGCCGACGTTCTCCGATGTGCATTCCGAGCCCTAGTAGGGGAAACGGGTACGCCTGAGTGTCAATGGCGCGATTTAGCCAAGGCCCTGGTGCGCGATTTCACTGGGTGCGAGCTGATCGAAACTGGCTTGGTGGATTGGATCGTCAGCAAGTAGCCGCTGCCCGCCAGCGGCCCAGCAGCGGTCTGCGGGGACTTTGCAGCGGACGCGCTGGGCCTGACCGGTGGGGCGGTGTGGTATCCGCCGGCTGGCGAACATATGCGCCTCCTGCCAACGCCAGCGAAACATCCAAACGAACGAGGCGATCTAACCGCGATCTCGCCATCCAAGGCCAACACATAGGCCGATAGCAAAGGCCTATAATCGCTGAGAGAACGAAAATGGCCGACGCCATGGTTGGGGAACCCGGGTGGGTAGGCGCCGGCCACAAGCGGAACAAGCCCGCCGCGCCACACACATGGCTGATTTGTCATCACGTGGTTATGGTGTTCGCGCAGGGCTGCACCAGCGGAACTTAGTGGTAGTGTGCTGAGAGTTCTGCAAATTCGCTGAGAGGGGGCGGTCATGGCAGGCTGGTGATTGTTCACGTCACCTGATTCCCGCGAAGGAACG
>NZ_JAMYSN010000061.1:0-1933 GCF_040321955.1 Mesorhizobium sp. M0217
CCGGCCAGCTTCCTGCTTGATGGTCTCATAGGCGTCGGCGGCGACCTGCTTGGCCTCATCGAGGCCCCTGTCGAGCAAAGTTTCGGCGGAATCGCGAAGCTTGTCGCCATAGGCGCCTAGTTGCTCGTCCTCCGTTGCGGTATGGGGCAGCATTGCACCTATAGCGGCGCCGATGGCGAGACCGACGGCCGCTACGGCCAAGGGTTGATCCTCCAACAGATCTTGCGCGGAGCGGCTGGCTTTCGCCGCCATGTCCCCAGTCGTCGAGCTTGCATTGGCAGCGCTTCCCGTCAGACCCGCCGCAGCGGCTCTTGCGGTGCTCGATATGGTGTCGCCGACGCTGGCAGCGCTCGAGGAGAGCGATTCCGCGGCGTCGGAGAGCATGCCGCCCAACCCGCCGGGCTCCCCTGCTACATCATGTCGTCCCGGCGCTGAAGGCAATGGATAGCCAGCCGAACGGTGGGCGGTGTTTGAGGTACCGCTGCCGAACATCAGCCAGGCCAGACCTGCGCCCACCATGGTGACCGGCAAAGGATTGTCTCGGACCTGCGTTCTGAGATTGCTGAGCATGGCCGCGCTCTCCCCTCCCGAGAACAGCCCGGTGAACTCATCCAGCAATTGTCCAGGCGTCATCTTGCCTCGAATGGATTCGGCGGTCTCCATCACCCGAGCGCGAGCAGCCTCGGCCTCGCGTTCAAGTTCGGCTGCGGATTTCTCGTTCATCTCACCTGTTCCTTAATCGCGCTCGCGTCGCGCTTGAGCTGTCCCTGGGTCCGGTCGGGGGTAAGTTCCGAAGGCGCCATGCTGGCCGTCCCGGTCCGCAGCAGGATGACGCCGAGGACCGCCACGACCACACCGACCAGCAGGGAAGACCACCCCGCGCCAAGCCCTGCCCGCGTCAGCGCGATAATGAGCGCCTGCAGCAACACCAAGAGCGCGGCGAGCAGGCAAATCGCGCCGCCCAGCACTTCCGCGGCACCTGCTCCGGCTTTGGTAAGCTTTTCAGAGAGCTCGGCCCGAAACAGCCTCGCCTCGGTTTGCACCAGAGTGGTGACATTCTGGGCCAAATCGGTGACTAGCCCGGCAAGGCTGGGATTGTCCTGGGTGTTCATCTGTCCTGCTCCGCGATCTGCGTGGCCCCATCATCGCCGACCACGCCAAAATCTTGTGGACGATCAGCGGACCAACCCTGTGGCTGATCGGTGTGTGATCTGAGGCCTCCCGGAGCGGCCTCAGAATCGGGCGTTGCCGGCGGAGAAGCCTTGATGAACCGCCCGAGAGCCAATCCGGCCAACACCGATCCCGCAAGCAGGACACCGGGATTTTGCCGGCCGAAGGACTGCACGTCATCAAGGACTTGGCTAAAGGGCTTCTGTTTCAAGGACGATGAAAGCCGCTCAAGGCCACTGGCAGCATCCAAAGCGAACTTCGATGCGTTCCTTTCATCGTTGCTGGCAAGGTGATCGCTGGCGGCTCGCAGTGCACCACCCAACGCCGCCAAGCTCGATCCGATGTCGCGCTGCGCCTCCTCCGCCTTGTCGGAGATGACCTGCGTGGCTTCAGATGCATAGTCGCCAGCCTTACGGGTCACCTCGTCCCGCGCGTCGTGAAGCAACTCGCTGGCACGCTCATTTTCCTGGCGAAGTCTGTCGGAGACGTCGCTTTTCGCCTTGTCGAAATCGGTGGGCTGTCCGCCCTGATCGTTCTCATGCTGCATGAGGCCACCTAGTGAAAACCGAGGAAGGAGAGGACCGCGAGCACGACAACGATAAGGCCGATAAGATAGATGACACTGTTCATGTGCACGTCCTCCGTAGCTTTCCAACTTCGACGAACCTGCGATGTTCCGTAAGTGAGAGCATTTATCTCAGCCGAAACGAAGAGCTTCGTCAGGCACGCACCCAGTCACCAGTGAGTTGCCCTGTCCCTCGTG
>NZ_JAMYSN010000062.1:0-1616 GCF_040321955.1 Mesorhizobium sp. M0217
ATCGGGCTCGCCCGCTCGGCGGCCGATGCGACGGAGTATTTCCAGATCCCGACCGGACGTGTGGTCGAGATCGGCACGCAGGTGGCGATCTGAGGTTTCCGGCAGCCTTTGACGCCACGCACCGGTCATTGCGGGGCAAGCCCTGCGCTGGGAACATGGTAGCCCTACCGTCACGGCACTTGATATTGCATCGCAGCAAGCGTAGAGCACCGCGCGCTTATCGGAGTGTCGTCCATGGCCCTTACCAATGCTGGTATTGAGGCAGAACCCGTCGAACAATCGAGCCATCCCGAAATCGAACAGCACAGCACCAAAGTCCTGATGCTGGGCGCGCTCGGTGTGGTCTATGGCGACATCGGCACCAGCCCGATCTACGCCTTCCGGGAAGCGCTTGTTGCGTCCTCCGGCGGCGAAATCGCCGAGCGCGGCGATATTCTGGGCGTGCTGTCGCTGATCATCTGGTCGTTGACGATTATCGTCACCATCAAATACATCATGTTCGTGCTCAGAGCCGACAACCGAGGCGAGGGCGGCGTGCTGTCGCTGATGGCGCTGGCGCGCGGCAGTTTCCCGACCCGCTCGGCGATCATCCTGGCCATCGGTATTGTCGGCGCGTCATTGTTCTTCGGTGACGCCGTCATCACGCCGGCAATCTCGGTGCTTTCGGCGGTTGAAGGCATGAATGTCGTTACCCCGACCTTCCAGCCCTACGTCGTGCCGCTGACGCTGGTCATCCTGGCGATCCTGTTTTCGGTGCAGCGCTTCGGGACCGGCGGTGTGGCGCTGATCTTTGGCCCGATCACGGCGGTCTGGTTCCTGGCTATCGGTCTTTCGGGCTTGAACCACATCATCGCCGATCCCGAAATCCTGTGGGCGGTCAGCCCGCACTACATCGTCGCCTTCCTGATCAATTCGCCCGATGTCGCCTTCGTCACCATCGGCGCCATCTTCCTCGCCGTCACCGGCGCCGAAGCGCTTTATGCCGATCTCGGCCATTTCGGCCGCAAGCCCATCGTGCTCGCCTGGCTGGCCATCGTGTTTCCCTGCCTGCTGCTAAACTATGCCGGGCAGGGCGCTTTCGTGCTGGCGAAGAACGGTCACGTCGGCCATCCATTCTTCGAGATGAACGAAGGCTGGACGCTGATCCCGATGGTGGTGTTGGCAACCGCGGCGACGGTCATCGCCAGCCAGGCGGTCATATCGGGCGCCTTCTCGCTGACCAGGCAGGCGGTGCAGCTCAATATGCTGCCGCGCCTCGAAATCCTGCACACGTCGGAACGGCAGTCGGGCCAGATCTACATGCCGCGCGTCAATGTTTTGCTGGCGTTGGCGGTGATGTTGCTGGTCGTCGGTTTCGGCGAATCGAGCAAGCTCGCCTCTGCCTATGGCATCTCGGTGACCGGCAACATGTTGGTGACGACGGTGCTGCTGTTCGTCGTCATGACCCGCATCTGGAAATGGCGGCTGTGGGTGGCCGTCGCCATGACGGCGCTGTTCGGCTTCATCGACATCGGCTTCTTCGCCTCCAACATCGTGAAGGTGTTCGAGGGCGGCTGGGCGTCGCTTGCGGTGGCCTTCACCATCGTTCTGGCGATGTGGACCTGGGTGCGCGGCAG
>NZ_JAMYSN010000063.1:0-1424 GCF_040321955.1 Mesorhizobium sp. M0217
GACCGTGGCATGGCCGGCGTGTTTGCCGTCCAGCACGAGATGAGCGGCGAGATCGCCAAGGCGCTTGGCATGCAACCTTCGGCAGCGGAAAGCGAACGCATGGCGCGGCCGCCGACCGAAAACCTCGAAGCCTACGACTTCTATCTTCGTGCCGAGCAGACAGCACGGACCGGTCGGCGCGACGGCCTGCGGGAGGCGCTCACGCTCTACGACAAGGCCGAGCAGCTCGACCCCGCTTTTGCGGAAGCCTTCGCGGCGGATGCAAGCACGACGGTGTATATCTGGCGTGAATCGTTCAATGACATCATGCAGAGCGCGCCAGCACGAAAGAGAGCATATGAGAAGGCGAGCCGAGCTTTGCAACTCGACCCTGACCTTTCGTCGCCCTATGCTATTCTTGGGATCATGCAGGTCGTGGATCGCCGCTACGAGGAAGCCATCGCTTCGGTCGAGCGAGCCGTCGCACTCGGCCCCGGCGATGCTGAGACGCAAATAGCACTGGGATACGTGCAACTGTTCGCCGGCAGTCATGCTGAGGCTGCCGAAGCGGTCGAGACGGCGCTCAGGCTCGATCCCAATCTTTCACCTGTAAACCGGCAAATTGCCGGTCTGGTCTTTCTAATTCAAGGGAGCAACGACAGGGCGATCGAGGCCCTCGAACGCACCCGCGACGATGCGCCGTCAGTCGGAGATTTCACGATCACGCTTGGTGCCGCCTACGCCCGCGCCGGCCGCCTGCAGGATGCCAGGGCGGCAGTGGCCGAGGGGCTAGGTGCCATGTCCACACCAGGTTTCGATTCATTGTCCGCATACCGACTCAACGGTGCCCAATATCGTAACCCGCAGGATTTGGCTCTCATCGTCGACGCGTTGCAGCAGGCGGGCTTGCCCGAATGGCCGTTCGGTTTCACCGGCGATGAGCACAACCGCTTGAAGGGCAAGGAGATCGCCTCGCTGGTGCTGGGCCATACTCTGCAGGGTCAGCTTGAGCCCGGTCTCCAACCAGCCTTCCTCCAGATCGGGAGCGACGGCAAGGCAGCCTTCCGCTCCACGACGCGGCTGGTCACCGAGACCGTCCGTGTCGATGGCGACTTATTGTGCGAGCTGAGCGAGAATATGTTCGGGCGCCCCGACTGTGGACCCGTCTATAAACGCCGCGACGATGGAGGCGGCGGCTATTCCTTCGTCAACTCAAGCAAGGTGTTTCACTTTACGGTTGTTCAGTAGAAGCACACGCGCGTCATAACGGACGCACACACTCGCGTCCGATGCGGGACTAGAATAGGCTGCGCGAAGCCGCTTGATCGACCAAGGAGGGCGCAGGCAGGTATGGAGCGAAGGCTTACCGCGATCCTTGCTGCCGACGTGGTCGGCTACAGCACGCTCATGGGCGAGGATGAGGTCGGCACGCTCGAACGACTGAA
>NZ_JAMYSN010000064.1:0-1392 GCF_040321955.1 Mesorhizobium sp. M0217
ACACTCCTTCCAAGGCACCTTGCTCTCCTTGCAAAGGGCCGAAAGTGTAACCCATGTCTCCGGAATGAACTGTCACCCATCTCTCGGGAAGGGCATCAAAGGCCTGGTGACTGAGATAGCCTGTCGGCATGTTGCAGCACTGATGGACTGGTTTTCGGTGATTTTCACGGACGCGACCAAGCAAGCAGCCTGACTTTAGTTCCATAGAAAAAGTCCATCCCTGAGGTCTCAGGAGCGAGCTTTAAGCATCTACAGCCGCGAAGAGAATCGACCTCTTGCAAGTACAATTCCAGATCGAGCGATGGTTCCCAGTCGATCCGTTACCGTCTGAGTTCGGCGCCGCCAACTCAACGAAGCCGGCCGTATCCTAGCTGGCAACCAGGGGCACCGTGACGGTCGTGGCGTAATTTATCGGATACTGGTCGAAATACGGGAAAGCGATGACGAAGGCATAGCTGGCGGTCAGATGCGCCATCTTGAAACCGCCGCTGGCAGGGTCGGTCGCGATCGTCACAATGACGTTCTTCAGACCCAGGTTCACCAATTTCTGCGTGGCGATGGCCTGGATGTCGCTCTGCGAAAGCGTGTTGTTCAGCTGCAGCGCCCGGGAAGAGGTTTCCAGTGTATAGCGGACGGTCGACACGGCATTCATGGCCCAGCCGAAGGCGAAGATTCCGAACAAAAGCATCACCAGGAAAGGCGCGATCAAGGCGAATTCCAGCCCGGCTGCGCCGGAGCAGTCACGGCGCCACCTGGATCCGATCCTTTCAGCGGACACGGATCACCTGCTGATGACTGATCGCGCGCGGGTCCGGGAAGACACCGAAGTTAAACGGGGGCACCCAGGTGCCCGTCGCCGTTATCTGGACGAAGACGGTCGGCAGCTTCGTTCCGCCGCAAATGGTGGTCGCATCCACGACCGTGGCGCCGCACAAATAGGAGCGGACCAGTACGACCGCGGCGTCCTCGGGCTTGTCGTTCCAGCTCGAAAGCGCGACCGCCTGCGTTCCGGTGTCATTGGACGCGCCGGCCATTACGAGATTGGCCGCGGTTTTAACGCCCGCGCGCATCTGCAGGTAACTCGTTACGTAGGACCAGCCGTCGGCGATGCCGAGGCAGACGAGGCACAGGATGGGCAGCAACATGGAAAACTCGACGGCAGCTATCCCGGATTTGTCCAGGACAATGCGCAAGGTCCGCCCACCCATCCCGCTACTCGACGAGCTGAACGGATTGCGTCGCCGGAATGTTCTTCATCCCGAGGCTGGTGCAGTCCTGCTTGATGGTCGTACTGCCGGACCACTGGATGGTGTCGGCGACGACCTGAGTGCAGCCACCGTTCCCCGAGAAGTTGCCAAGATAGTTGACCTGCTGCCTGGGAAAATAGATGGC
>NZ_JAMYSN010000065.1:0-1297 GCF_040321955.1 Mesorhizobium sp. M0217
CAGGCTCATAACCTGAAGGTCACAGGTTCAAATCCTGTCCCCGCAACCAACATCAAAAACAGCCCGCTTCACGCGGGCTTTTTGCGTTCGGACCGTGATCGATGGCGATTTTAACCTGCACCAGGGGTCGGAAGCAGGCGAAGCCGACGCCGTGGGACAGAAAAGCCAAATCATGACCCCCAACTGCCAGTAGCTCGCAAGCCTTTTTGTATTCGGCACCTTTGCCCACGCGAAGCCGGTTGGCTCCCGGCTCTGTCAGCGCGGCAACCGCCACGCGCCGGCGCGATGGTGACCGGACGCTTTGGACCCTGCAAAACCAGGCGACGAACCATTCTCTCGCCATCAAATCTTGGAAAACGAACCGTGATCGTGCGCTTCCAATCATTGCTATTATTGCTACCGGGCTTGATCGGCGCCATAATCTTCCAGGAGGTTGCCGTGCCCGACTACGCTCTGAACGAACCACTATGAGAGCTTCATCAGGAAGCAGCTCGAATCAGGCCGCTACAACAATGCCTGAGATGTTCGCGCCGGCCTACGTATGCTCGAGGATTTCGAGGCGGAGCGGGAGAGATGGCTGCGCGAGGAGGTTCCGGCGCGCCTGACCGAGCTCCGGCAGGATCCGGCTAAGGGCATCCCTGTCGAGACGGTTTTTCCGCGACTCGAGGCGCGTCATCACGCGAAGCAGGCGAAAGCCAAATAGGCAATGGAGTACCGCATTGTCTTCCACCCCAAGGCGGAACTGAACTCGGCCAGTTCTATGACGACGTAGCCGACCCGTGCGTCGCCGGCGATCGCTTGGAATTTCGTTGTCGGCATGCGCGACCATTGCCTGAGCGTGTCGACTTTTCCACAGTGCGGCACAGAGCGGGTCGAGATCATGCCTGGTCCGCGGATCATCAGCTGGCGACGTGCCGTCAGCATTGCTTTCGCAGTCGATGCCGAACGGGTCTGGTCCTGGGTATTTTTTCGCCGGCCGCAACATCACGGCGGAATTGCTGGAAGGCCGGCTCTGAAGCGCTGCTTAGGCTGGCGTGGGGATCGACACTCGCCAGGAGGCGATTCTCAGGCCGATGGCACGCACCTGCCGCCGCCTAGGTGGGAGCTTGGTAGAAGAGTGATCCTCAGCGGAACACCACTCACAATTTCAGCCAAGCCAGCTCACGAATTTCCGCCCCGTGGATATCTCCACGAGAAATCGAAAAAACATCGTCGATGACTGTTGACAGTTCTGGTTGGTGGCGACTATATACGCCTCACGAACGAGGGCGGTGCGCCGCTGGCGGCGAAGCAGTTT
>NZ_JAMYSN010000066.1:0-1293 GCF_040321955.1 Mesorhizobium sp. M0217
GGTCCATTCCGGACACATAGGTTACGGTTTATATCGGAGACATGGGTAACACTTTTGGCCCGAAGGGGTTTTGGAGTGGTTCGAGCCTGCATGTCTCATCATCGAAGTAGCCCAAATCATAATCCATGAAGGAAGCCAGCCAGATATGGTCCTCGACCTGTTTGATGCCGACGGTCTGGCCGGCAAAGACGAGGCTGAGGTTGATCTTCTTGCGATTGTAGCAGATGCGGCCGCAGGTGGTGACGGTGACGGCCTTGTCGTGAAACGGATAATCGAGATCCGGCAGGCCGGCATAGATGCGCGGTGACGGCGTGTAGCGCTCGGCTGGACAGGCCATGTCGAGCGCCTGATGTGGGCGTTCTGAGTTGAACTCATTGATGAAGTCATCGAACCTGGCCTGCTGCTGCAGGAAATTGGCGCCAGCCGGTTTGGTGGTTTCCTTCTTGAGAGTCAGGTGCATGCGCTCATGGCGCCCGTTCTGCTGCGGACAGCCCGGCTGGATGCGCTCGATGTCGATGCCCAGGCGCAGCCACCAGACCGACAGTTTGCTGAGATTGAACAGCGCGTTTGGGCTGGCAAAGGGAACGCCGTTGTCGGTCCTGATGGCGCTGGGCAGGCCGAACTCTTTGAAAACGCTCTCGAACACCGTGAAGGCATAGGCTTCCTTGGTAGTCGACAACGCCTCGCAGGCGATGAGATAGCGGCTGGCGAAGTCGGTGATCGTCAGCGGATAGCAATAGCGCCGATCGGCGAGCATGAACTCGCCTTTGTAGTCGGCACACCACAGATCGTTGGGCCGATAGCCGTTTGAAAGTAGTGTTCCCATCGCCCTGTTGCGCCTTCGCTTGCGGCGCTCGACCAGGCCATGGCGGTCGAGAACCGCATGCACCGTCGAGATCGCAGGCCGGTGAACGTCAGGATACAGCCGGGCCAACCGTTCGCGTATCTTTGGCGCACCCCAGGTCGGCTTGTCTTGCTTGAGGCGCACAATCAGCTTCTCGATTTGAAACGGAAGCTGATTGGCGTGGCGGTAGGGTCGGCGTGATCGATCCGTCAGCCCCTCAAGGCCACTGTCATTGTAGCGTGTGAGGATCTTGTAGCCGGTCTTGCGCGAGATATCGAACTCACGGCAAAGCACCGCCATCTTCTCGCCGTCCAGCAGCCGGGCAATGAACTTCAGCCGCTCTTCCATGACGTTACACTCCTTCCAAGGCACCTTGCTCTCCTTGCAAAGGGCCGAAAGTGTAACCCATGTCTCCGGAATGAACTGTCACCCATCTCTCGGGAAGGGCA
>NZ_JAMYSN010000067.1:0-1014 GCF_040321955.1 Mesorhizobium sp. M0217
GCCCGCGAGACGAAGGCGTTCCTGCGCCCGCGCGGCGTCAGGTCGGCGAGCGACCTGTTGCGCCTGACACTGGCTTACTGCCTTGGCAAGGTTGGCATGCGGGGCGTCGTGGCCTGGGCGGCGGCGAGCGGGATTGCCGACATTTCGGACGTGGCGTTGCTTGGCCGGCTGCGCAATGCAGGACCATGGCTGCAGCAGTTGATTGGGCACCTTTTGAAGCGCGAGGATGCAGGTTTGGCCAAAGGCCGGCTGATCCGCATCCTCGATGCGACAGCGGTTGCCAAGGCCGGTGCGTATGAGAAGAAGAACAATGGTCTTTGGCGCATGCACTGCGCCTTCGAGCTTGAGCGCGAGCAGTTCGACTTCATCGAGATCACCGACCAGAGCGAGGCCGAGTTGATCGACCGCGTGCCGGTGGTGGCGGGCGAGATCCGCATCGGTGACCGCGCCTATCTGCAGGCCGAGCGGATCGCAAAGGTGATGGCGCAAGGCGGCGATGTTGTTGTGCGCGCGTCGTGGAAAAACGCGCGATGGCTCGACGCCAACGGCAGGGCGTTCGATCTCATCGGCTACCTGGAGAACTGCCGGGAGGAAGTCTGCGAAACGCCTGCCCGGCTGGCACTCAAGAAGGGCGAGCCTGTGAATATGCGCCTGATCGCCTTGCGCAAATCCGAGGCCGCGGCACAAGAAGCGCGGCGCAAAATCAACAAGGAAGCCAGGGCCAAGGGCAACAAGGTTCAACCGCAGACGCTGATTGCGGCCGGCTTCGTCCTGCTTGTGACCTCGCTTGACCGGGAGGAGTTTCCCGCCGATACGGTCCTCAAGCTCTACCGCATGCGCTGGCGCATCGAACTCGCCTTCAAGCGCCTGAAGAGCCTGATCGGGCTGCGCTCTCCTCCCGCCAAGGACCCAAGGATCGCAAAGCC
This sequence comes from Mesorhizobium sp. M0217, assembly GCF_040321955.1. Classification (NCBI taxonomy): domain Bacteria; kingdom Pseudomonadati; phylum Pseudomonadota; class Alphaproteobacteria; order Hyphomicrobiales; family Phyllobacteriaceae; genus Mesorhizobium; species Mesorhizobium sp. M0217. The sequence continues at coordinate 927 of NZ_JAMYSN010000067.1, forward strand.
TTGGATCCTTGCACACTTCCTCATCGCGCTTGTGACCGAACCCCTCTCGCAGGAGTTGGGTGTCTCTCCCCCTTGAGCGACGGGCGCC
>NZ_JAMYSN010000068.1:0-836 GCF_040321955.1 Mesorhizobium sp. M0217
TAGAACAGCACGCCGGAATAGGCTCCGGAGGTAGGCGCGCTCAGCGTCACCTTGGCGTTGCCGTTCATGCTGACAGTGTTGCTGCCTGCCATGAAGATGGTTACCCCGCTGCCCGCGACGACCGCGTTGGCGTTGACCTTCATACCGCCCTGCACGACGTAGACGCCGGGCTGCAGGGTGACGTTGCCGCTGAGGCTCATGCCGCTACAGTAGGTGCCAGGCTGGAGTGTTTGCGACGTCTTGTTGCCGTTGACAGACTTGCACGGGTTCCCGGCCGTCGGCGCCGCCAGGCTGGAGAAAGGATCGGCTGCCGGCAAGGCCTGGGTGATGTTGGACTTGCAGACCGTGGTCGCCGGATTGTTCAGCACCATGCCGCCGACCGTGATCAGGCAGTCGGCCTTGAGCACCGCCGAGCCCTGCGTCTTTATGGCGTCCGAGGCAATCGAGTCCGACATGACCGAACAGCCGGTGAGGTTGACGGTGGTGTTGCCGGAAAAGAGCGCAGCCTGGGAGGCCGACTGACTGAGCGCCAGCACGCAAGCCTTGGAGGCGTCATTGATCAGCGCCACCGCCCTTGCCTGTTCGGCAACGGGCGCCTGGTTGAAAATCGCCGTGAAGTAGCGATCTAGGTTCTGCTTGACGATGACCTCCACCGCCTTCTTCGCGGTGTTCGGGCCGGACAATGGCGGCGTGTTGACCTGGATCGTGCCCGGCGTGGCAAAATTGTTCGAGGTCGCGGACTGCGTGGCGGCGGCGATGATGGTCGGGTTATCGGAACCCGCGACTTTCTCGAGCGCACCGGCATAGGCCGCGGCATCGGCAACGGCCTGCAGCTT
>NZ_JAMYSN010000069.1:0-818 GCF_040321955.1 Mesorhizobium sp. M0217
AGCGCTGCAGGCTTGTTCTTGTAGGCGAACACCGAGTTGCGCGCGATGACGTCCAGACCGGACAGCTTGGTGAGGTCGGTGATCAGATCCTCGGTGATGCCGTCAGCGAAATAGTCCTGGCCTGGATCGCCGCCGAGGTTTGCAAACGGCAGCACGGCAACCGATGGCCGCGATGGCACTGAGAACTTCTGCCATGCGAAAATGCCGGCAATCGCGGCGATCGCCAAGGCGGCGGCGCCTGCCAGGATGATGACGCGCGAGCTCGGCCGGTGTGGCGCCGCCGTGACCTTTCCCGATGCTGCGGGATCCAGCAGCAATCGATAGGCGCGAACCGGATCGGCGATGTTCTTGAGGCGCTGCTCGCCAAGACTGGCAAAGCCGACATCAACCTTGTGAACGGCATGATCAAATGCGGTTCCGGAGATACATACACCCCCCGGCTCGGCCATAGCCTCGAGGCGCGCGGCGATGTTGACGCCATCGCCGTAGATGTCATTTTCCTCTACGATGACATCACCGAGATTGACGCCGATGCGAAACCGGATGTGGCGGGGGTCGGAGGTGCCCGGGTCTCGGACAGCCATCCGGCGCTGAATCGCGGCAGCGCATTGGACGGCATCAACGACGCTGGCGAATTCGACCAGCGCCCCGTCTCCCATGAGCTTGATAATCCGACCGTGGAATTCCTTGATCGCGGGGTCGACCAGTTCTCGACGGCAACCCTTCAGTCGTTCGAGCGTGCCGACCTCATCCTCGCCCATGAGCGTGCTGTAGCCGACCACGTCGGCAGCAAGGATCGCGGTAAGCCTTCGCTCCAT
>NZ_JAMYSN010000070.1:0-654 GCF_040321955.1 Mesorhizobium sp. M0217
GCATACTTTTCGTCCGAATCAAAGGATGCGCTATGGGCCAGGTTCTTCATGGGAGCGCCACGACGACAGAGGCGATCCGTCGAGCGATACAGCATAGTCAAGAGAGCCTGAGGGCGCTGGCGAAGCGCTACGGCATCAATCAGAAGACGGTTAGGAAGTGGAGGAACCGGACGTCGGCCGCCGATCTTCCGACTGGCCCCAGAGATCCGAAGTCGACAGTGCTATCGACTGAGGAAGAGGCGGTCATCGTCGCCTTTCGGCGTTATACGCTGCTGCCACTGGACGATTGCCTCTATGCTCTCCAACCGACGATCCCGCATCTGTCGCGGTCATCCTTGCATCGCTGCCTGCAGCGTCACGGGATAGGCAGGTTGCCGGATGTCGAGGGCGACAAGCCGGCAAGGAAGAAGTTCAAGGCCTATCCAATCGGCTACTTCCATATCGACGTCGCCGAGGTCCGAACCGAGCAGGGCAAGCTGCATATGTTCGTGGCCATAGATCGGACCTCGAAGTTCGCTTTCGTCGAGCTGCACGAGAAGGCAACGACAGCGGTCTCCGCCGATTTCCTGCGCCATCTTCTTGATGCTGTCCCTTACAAGATCCACACAGTGCTTACCGACAACGGCATTCAGTTCACGACCCCAGGTGCCGGCG
>NZ_JAMYSN010000071.1:0-643 GCF_040321955.1 Mesorhizobium sp. M0217
CCGTTCTGCATCGGCTTGCCCGGCGCGATGTAGTGCCATTCGATCCTGTAATCCTTCGACCAGGCGAGGATGGCGTTCGAGGTGAACTCGGTGCCGTGGTCGGAGACGATCATGCCCGGCTTGCCGCGCTGGACGATCAGTTCCGCCAGGTCACGCGCCACCCGGCGGCCGAAGATCGAGGTGTCCGGGATCGCGGCCAGGCATTCGCGTCACGACGTCGACGATGTTGAGCACGCGAAACCTGCGGCCGCAGGCGAACTGGTCATGCACGAAATCCAGCGACCAGCGCGCGTTCGGCTTTGCCTCGACCAGGATCGGCGCCCGCGTGCCGACCGCTCGCCGCCTTGCCCGGCGCTTGCGCACCGTCAGGCCCTCCTCGCGGTACAGACGATAGATGCGGTTGACCCCAGATGCCTCGCCCTCGCGCCTGAGCAGGATGAACAGCCGCCTGTAGCCAAAGCGTCGGCGCTCATTGGCGAGGTCGCGCAACCTGCCACGCAGCTCCGTCTCGGGCGGACGCCTTGACCGGTAGCGGATCATCTTGCGATCGGCGCCCACAAAGGAACAGGCCCGACGCTCCGACAGACCCATGACGGCCTGCAGATGCGCGACGGCTTCGCGCTTGGCGGCGGGCCCTACCATT
>NZ_JAMYSN010000072.1:0-605 GCF_040321955.1 Mesorhizobium sp. M0217
ATCGTCGACGACGTGCCCAATGCGGTCAACGACACCAACTCCATCAGCGAGGACGCGGTTGCGCCGGTCAACGGCAATGTGCTGACCAACGACGTGCACGCCAACAACCAGCCGGGCGCCGACACGCCGACGAGCTTCGTCAGCTGGGACGGCTCGACGACGGGCGCGCATGGCACCTTCGCGCCCAATGGCGACGGCACCTACACCTATACGCTCAACAACGCCGATCCGGCGGTGCAGGCGCTCGATGTCGGCCAGACGCTGACAGAGACCTTCAACTACACGATGAAGGACGCCGACGGCGACACCGACACGGCAACGCTGACCATCACCATCAACGGCACCAACGACGTGCCGCAGATCGTCGTCGACCAGGGCAACCCGGCCGGCGCGCACGACCTGGTCTATGAAGCCGGCCTTGCGGCGGGCTCGGCGGCCGGCAACGGCAGCACGGTGGCGACCGGCACCTTCACGGTATCGGACCCCGACGGCCTCGACGACGTCCAGAGCGTCACCATCGGCGGCACCACGGTTGCCATCGGCAGCCTCAACGGTTCGACCTTCCCGGGCGACCACGGCACGCTGCTGATCACCGGCTACAACGC
>NZ_JAMYSN010000073.1:0-588 GCF_040321955.1 Mesorhizobium sp. M0217
ATCGAGCGCGTTCCTGAGGAAGTGCACGTAGCAGCGTTGCCAGGCGGCTTCGGGGATCACCTCGCCGATCGCTGCCACCAGGCCGGCGTGATCGTCGGACACAACCAACTCGACGCCCTTGAGGCCGCGCGCCTTGAGGCCGACGAGGAAGTCCCTCCAGGCCGAGCGGCTCTCGCGATTGGCCATCTCCACGGCCAGGATCTGGCGCCTTCCGTCCCAGTCGATACCGACCGCGATCAGCACCGCCTGGCTCATGACAACACCGGCTTCACGCACCTTCTCGTAGCGCGCATCGAGGATGAGGTAAGGAAACGGCTCTTGAAGGGGGCGCCTGGCAAAGGCAGCGAGGCTCTCGTCCAGCCGCTTGTTGATGGCCGAGATCGACGAGGCCGAGAAGGCATGGCCGCACAGTTCTTCCGTGATCGCCTTCACCTTGCGGGTCGACACGCCCTGGACATACATCTCCGCCAGTGTCGCCACCAAGGCCCGCTCGGAACGCTGGTAGCGCTCGAACAGCTCGGTGGAGAAGCGCCCGGCCCGGTCCTGCGGAACCCGCAGCTCGAGCTTGCCGACCCGCGTCACAAGGGT
>NZ_JAMYSN010000074.1:0-582 GCF_040321955.1 Mesorhizobium sp. M0217
CCGGATCGCTTCAGAAGCGACAATGGCCCGCCCTTCGCATCGGCCGGCGTCACCGGGCTGACGCCGCTTGTCGTGCGCTTCATCAAGCTCGGCATCACCTTGGAGCGGATCGCACCCGGCAGGCCACAGCAGAACGGACGTCACGAGCGCTTTCACCTGACCATGCTGCCGATGGCCGAGGCACCGGAAGCCGACCGAACGGCACAGGGCCAGGCCTTCGAGACCTTCCGCCACAGCTACAATGAGGAACGTCCCCATGAGGCACTGGGCATGGACACGCCCGCCCAGCACTACCGGTCCTCACAGCGCGCCATGCCCAGGACACCACCCGAGCCCGTCTATCCGGCCGAGGCCTCGGTCCGCCGCGTGCGCCACAATGGCGAGATCCGATGGAATGGCGGCTTCATATATGTCTCGCAAGCGCTGGCGGGCGAACCGGTCGCTGCGTTGGAGACCGAAGACGGACAATGGACACTCTCATTCCATGCCCACCCGCTCGGCATCATCGACACACGGCACATGAAGCTTGTCCGCCGCAGCGCCGCGCCAACCAATCCGCTTGGCGCTGCGGCGGACGCATAG
>NZ_JAMYSN010000075.1:0-506 GCF_040321955.1 Mesorhizobium sp. M0217
TCGGCATTGCAACGCGCTGCTTGCAGCAGACCATTGCGTGCCATGTTGTGGGCAACGGTATCGCTTATCGGCCCTTGCGAGAGAGTGTTGGCAAGGAGTGTCAGAGATGTGAGACCGACCGCCCCGATAAGTGCCGTCATGCCGATCCAGAAATGAAGGAGGAAGCAAATGCCAAGATAAAACAGCATCCATGGCAGATCGAAGAACGCTGTCGGACCGTTTCCACCTAAGAAGCCGCGAACATTGTCGAGATCGCGAAGCGGCTGCAAGCCGTCGCCCGGCATGCGCGTTGAAAGCGGAAGGCGAACGATCGCATCGTGAACGCGTCCGGAAAACTGTCCATCGAAACGCTCGCCAATCCGCAGCAGCACGCGGGCGCGCAAAATGTCGAGCAGGCATTGGAACGCATAAAGCCCCGCAGCGAGCACGACGAGCCCCACCAGCGTGGATACGCTGCCACTTGCCAGAACGCGGTCATAGACCTGAAGCATGAACAGCGGCGAGAT